>CAYOBB010000036.1:0-8937 GCA_964402195.1 uncultured Clostridium sp.
TAGAGATAAGAGAACAAGAAGAAAACTATAAAGACGAATTAGGAAACAAATATACTACAACAACAGAAAATGGAAACGAAACATACTATAAAACGACAACATTAAACAAAGAAAACTTAAATAAAATAATAGGAGAAAATGGAAACCTAGAGATACTAAATGAAGCAGGAGAAAACTTAATAACAATAAATAAAGATACAGAGACAAATGAAGAAGGAAATATTGTATTAGGATATACAAATAAAATCGGAAAAATAGTAATAAGAATAAATAATCCAGAAGCAGAAGGAATATTAAATATACAAAATACAAAAGCGATAGGAAAAAGTAATTATAATAAAGAATACTTAGTAAATTTTACGAAATTAAGTAATACATATATAGCAACAGCTCAATATGATGAAGGAATAATAACAGAATTAGGAACACAAGAAATAGGAACAACATTAAGAGGAACAACAACAAAAGCAAATATAGAAATAAATAGAAGTCAATTAAGCACATTAACAAAAAATGAAAATATAGAATTCAACATAAATTTAAATAATTCATCTAATGAAAGTGATATGTATATAAACCCAGAATTTGAAATAACTCTACCAAGAGAAATACAAGATATAACGATAAAAGAAGTAAATCTACTATATGGAAATGATGAATTAAAAATAGCAGAAACACAAACAAGGATTGATGAAGAAAATAGAGCAGTAATTTATATAAGATTAGAGGGAACACAAACTACATATAGCCAAGGAGATATAGAAAAAGGAACAAGTATAATAATAAAAACTGACCTAGGTGTTAATATGTATACTCCTAATAAAGAAGAAAATGTAATTTTAAAATATGTAAATCCAAATGCTACAGGATATGGATCAGAAATAATAGATGGACTACCAAGAGAAGATTTAAAATTACTATTTGTAGGTGCTTCTAGTATAGTTAATGCACAGAGAATATCTGGATATGAAGAAGGACAAACAGTAATGTCTATGAATCAAGGAGAGCAGAAAGCTATTATAAAGGACAATTCTGAATCAAAAGAAGCTACAATGGAATTAATCGTTATTAATAATGGAGAGGAAGTATTAGAAAATCCAATTATTTTAGGAAGAATAGCATATGAAGGAAATAAAACTTTAATAGATGAAAAAGATTTAGAAACAAATACTACAGTAAAAATGTTAACTGGAATTGAAAAAGTACGAGGAGATAAAGAAATAAAAGTATATTACTCAGAAAATGGAGAAGCAACAAGAGAATTAGAAAATCCTGAAAATGGATGGACAGATAATCCAGTAAACTTAGAAAATATAAAATCATATTTAATTGTTCCAAATGGAAATATAGAGATTGGAGAAAGTTTAGTATTAAGCTATAATCTTGAAATCCCAGAAAATCTAGAATTAGGAACTAATATTTATGGAACTTTCGGAACATACTTTGATACAGAAATTGGTACTAAACTAGTAGAAGCTCAAAAAGTAGGATTAGAAACAGAAGAAAAACCAGAAGAAGTGGTAGAAGAAACTCAAGAGGAAAACGAACAACAAATTGAAGAAGAGAATACAAGTGTAGTTGATGAAGAAGAAAAACAAGAATTAACTCTTAAGGAAGAAGAAATATTTACTGCTTTGGGAGTTAGCAATTTTAATTCAAGAAGTGTTGGAGCAGTAACAGAAAATGGAACTGAAGAGAAAAGGTTAGTTACATTTGTAATTGAGGATAGCGACGAAATAACTAATGTTGAAGCAGGTGATGAAATTAAATTTAAGTTTAAAATAAATAATACACAAGATTATATATTGAAAAATGTAAATGTTTATGTTCAAATACCAGATGGTTTATCTTATAAAAGAGCATATTACTACAATCCTATTTTAAATGAAACTACAAATACTTATGATGAAATAGAGGATGTAGAATATGATGCAGAATCAAAGAAAGTAACATGGAATTGTAATGAAATAGCAGATTATGTAGAATTTGTATTGGAATTAAATGTTGATAGTTTAAATAGTGAAACTTCTAAAGAAGTTTCTTTGAGTGCAAATATTGTAAGTGACAATTTAGATAAAGAATATCAGTCGTCTGAGAAAAAATATAATATTATAAAACCTAATTTTGAAATTAATTATAGTAACTCGTCTGGAAATAAGTATGTTAAAGTGGGAGATACTATAGATTATACGTGTGAAATAAAAAATTTAACTTCAAAGAATTTAAATAATATTAATATTGTATCAGAATTTCCTCAAGAATTAGAAATAATAGATGCTAGTTATACAAAGGGAAATTTTGAAGGAAGTATTCCATTTTCAAACAATAAAATTGATATTACAACAATCTTATCTACTAATGAAGTAGAAAGTATATTTGTTAAGTGTAAAGTAGGAAATATTAGTGATGAAGAGAAAGTTGTAAATAATTATTGGTTAGTAAGTTATAATGAAACATCGCAGAAATCAGATATACTAGAGACAATCATTCAAAAAAATGAAAGTTCATCTTCTGATGCTCAAAATAATCAAAATTCAAGTAATGGAAATAGTAATGTTAACTTAAATGATGAACAAATGGAAGATATAACTGGTGATTACAAAATAACAGGACAAGCTTGGGTGGATTCTAATAATAATGGCGCTAGAGATACAGGAGAAAAAGGCGTAGAAAATGTAATTGTTAGATTATATAATGCTGAAACTAATGGTTTGGTAAGAAAAGTTGTATCAGATGTTGCTGGTGGTTATATTTTACCTAGTCTTCCTTCTGGTAAATATTATGCTGTTTATGAATATAATACTGATACTTATAGTTTAACTGATTATAAAAAATCAGGTGTTTCTGAAGATAAAAATTCTGATGTCCTTTTAACTAATGGAAAATCAAAGACAGATACTATTACTATTTATGATTCTAGTATAAGTAATATTGATATTGGATTAATTGAAGGAGATGTTTTTGACTTATCTTTAGAGAAAACAGTAAGTAAAATTACGGTACAAAATAATAGTGGAACGGATGTAACAGATTGTAATGACACAAACTTCGCTAAAGTAGAAATAAAGGCTAAAGATTTAGCTTCTTCTACAGTTTATATTGAATATAAAATTAAAGTAACTAATAATGGACAAGTTGCTGGAACTGTTGGGAAAATAGCTGATTATCTTCCTAAAGATATGACTTTAAGTACAGAATTAAATGAAAACTGGTACATTGGAAATGATGGATATGCATATACAGAAGAATTAGCTAATACTTCGATTAGTCCTAAGGAAACAAAAGAAGTTACTCTTATCGTATCTAAAGCGATGACAGAAGAAAATACAGGAATGAGTAGTAATAAGGCAGAGATTTCTCAAGCTTCAAATGACTTAGGTCTTACAGATATAGATTCTACTCCAGGAAATAATAAGTCGGGTGAAGATGATTTAGGACAAGCTGATGTTATCATATCTGTAAGTACAGGTGGAGGACTAATAAGTAGTATGGTTCTCATAACTATTATGATTAATTTATTACTGGCAGGTTATGTTATAAAACGACAGATTGACAAAAGAAATGAGGTGATATTATGATAAGTAAAAAGAAAAAAGTTTGTTATGTAGCATTATTTATAGTTTTATTTATGTTAATATTACCAAACCTAACTAAAGGTGGTTGGGTAGAAATAACTGAAGATATATATATAGGCGATTGGTTAAAGGAAAATGGATATGCTGGAGGAAGATATTATACAAGTAATAAAAAGTGTAAAGGGAGAACACTAGGAACATATGTTAAAGGAAGAACTCTTATGGCTGCAAGCGAAAAGGAAAGAATGCTAACGGGAGAAGAGATAACTCGGCTTAAACAAAGATTACTATTATGGTTTTCAAGCTCATGATACAGATATAATAGCTAATAATATTGAATCCTATATCCTAGCTTATGCTTGGAATGAAAAAATTTCAGACTCAGACCAAGAAGAGTATCATGAAATAGCTCAAAAAGCTTGGTGGGCATATCAAGAAGGAGATAGTTCAAATGATTTACTAAATGAAGCTACCGAGTATTCAAATTGGGTAGACTCTTTAGGAATAGATAAGGATTCTGATAAAAAAGAAACAGAAATAGAAAATGCTATAGAGAACTCTTATAGTTTTGATACTAAAGATAGTTTTGTTTCAGTAGAGCATGGAGATAATACTGATTATGTTGTAATATCAGATTTAACATGTAAAAATTTTAGCCAAAGCTTAAATAAAATAGAATGTTACGAAGATAGTGATGGTAAAGAACATCATATACATAAATTAAAAAATTTACCTAAAAGTTTAGAAATAACATATAAAACTCAAAACGGTAATGAAAGTACTATGGAATATAATTTAGAAGATCCATCAAATGAACCTTTTGAAATTGAATTTCAAGACTTATCAAGTCATAAAGCTACATCACACACTTTACGACAAAATAAAGGTGATACATGTGACTGTGGAAGCGATGTTATAATATTTAAAAAATTTGACTATTTTCCATTACCATTTAGTGGAGAGAAGTTTAATTTAAAATTCAAAGCAGAAACAATACTAAATGGTGGAGATCCAATTATAGAAATAACTAATATAAATATTGTATATGAAAATGAAATTGGACTTGTAAGTGCTATATATAATGAATTAGAAGATACTGAAGATACTATACAAAAAGATAGATATAAAAGTTATGATGATGTTGATGAATGGGATGATGAAGATGATTTTGTTGTAGCATATACTACTAAAAGTATGATGGGAATCCCTGAAGAGGAAACTGAGGAGGATAGTTATGAACTAACAACACGTAGTATGTTAGCTATGCAAGAAATAGAAATAAATACAGATACATCTATAGCTTTAACTTCGGTTTCTGCAACTGAAGAACAAGAAAGTGAAATTACGATTAGTAGTTATAGGAAAGAACTTGCAACAGTAGATAATGACAGCAGAACAATTTATTTAACTGTAGGAAATCTAGAAAACGAACCAATGTTTTGGATAGTCTCTGATGAGGAAATAAAGAAATCGAATTGTACAGGTGTAAATCTTGTAAGATCTACAAATAATAGATATTGTTTTTCTGTGGATCCAGATGTTAGTGATAGAAGTATAAAAGTTGGAAATGAAACATATAAGATAAATGTAGAATTAAAGGCTGATGCTACAGGTAATCAGGTATATAGTGGAGATATGCAGACAATAACTTACATGTTTTATAATAATAAAAATATAGAAATGAATACTTCTTCAAAAGATACAGATCAATATCATATTTCTTATTATAAAATATCAAATAGTTCTAATCGTTCTTGGTGGAAAATAACTAAAAAGGATGGAAAAGAGGGTACTTTAATATGTGTTGTTGATAATAGTAGTACATATACAACTGTAGAATTTTATACAGATTTAATGGATTATGGAGCTAATTGGAATGTACAAGAGTGTTTTGGAACAACTAATGAAATTAATATAAAGAATACTTATAGAGTAAAACAAACTGGAGCTAATATTGACTATGAAGAAGACAAAGGAATTATAGTTAGTTCTAACGATAATCAATTATTTTCTGCTCAAGTAAATTCAGTAAATATTAAGGATGAAAATTTGGTTATTACTTTTAAATTAAAAAGTGCAAATTTATATGAATTATATAATACTGATGAAATAAAGGTAAAAAATAATACAAAAGAATATGATGTTTATTTCTCTGAAGTATCAGAGACAAAATGGACTTTTTCAACTAAAATACCAATTGATGATTTAAAAGAAGGAGAAAATAAATATGAATATTCATATAAAATATATGGTTCGAATTTGGAAGAAAAGATAGGTGCTTCTAATGATGAAAAAGATGGTTATATACGTGAATGCTCTAATGTGTTAACAATTAATGTAACAGATATGTCAAAATTACAAAATTCGGCAGGAGTAATAGATAAGAGTTCTGATAAAAAACAAGAAATCAATATAGTTTCAGATGATACTACTATAGAAACAGAAAAAGAAGGTGATACTGAAATTAAAACAACAACACTAAACTCTGAATCTCAGGAAGAGCGAACTGTAAATATTCAATCATGGTTAAATGGTGTAGAAATAGATGAAGAAAATGCTAAATTTGAAGATGGAAAAATAATTATTCCAATAAAAGAAGGAGATGTTGGTTCTGTATATAGACTTATGTTTGATGGGGAAAATATTGAAGGAACATCAACTTATACTGTAACAGAAGAAGAAGATGGAATAAAAGTAAAGAAAACTAGATACTATAAAGCATTCGATAACTATTATTATAAAGATAATAAAATTATTATTGAATTAGGAAATAACTTTTTAAGTAATAAATATATTGAAATATTAGTTAAGAATACAAGTGAAAAAATAATTGGAATGGTAGGTATTAATGTAAATTCCTTGTCACAAGGAGGAGAAATAAAGGATTTTTCAGATTCAAAATATGAAATGATAGTAAAAACTTATAATAATAATGTAAAATCAAAAAGTAATTCTAGTTTTTATGAAGAAAATGATAATGGAACTATGGAATTTAAAATCCCATTAGAAATAGCGGATGGAATTGATACAAAATCATTAGAAGAACACGAGAATTCTCATAATTTAAATTATGAATATAAAGATAATAATTTAGTTATTACACTTAATTCTTCTCAAAAAGCATTATTAGTATCAAATGCTGATGGATTAAGTGTATCAGTAAAATTAGATAATAATGAGATAGACATTTACTTAAAATACTTAGGTGATATTCAAAATTTACCGATTGTGTACGAGGCTACAAAAGATAGATATGAAATTAAAGTTACTAATTATTCTGCTCTAGTACAAGTCGGAATTGAAAAATGGAATTTATATTTTGATGATGATAAACAAGTCTTTAGATTTCCTGTAAATGTAGGCTCTGATATTATAAAGAATGAAGAAATAAAAAACTATGATAAAACTAAATTAAGTGGAACTCCATCAATAGGGTTTACAAATAATGGTACTAACGATCCTGAGATTGTAATATTGGGCGTGATTCCTAAATATGTTGGGAGCGACAACAGGGCTGTATTTGATGTAGTATTTGAAACAACACAAGGAGATGAGGTAAGAACTCAAATAGAAATAACAAGAATACAAACAGCTTTAGGAGGAGATAAACTTTCTATTGGAAATAATGTTTGGAATGATGGAGATGATTCAAGTATAGAAGATGATCCAGATGATTGCTTAGGTGTTGCGGATATTGATGAAGATGTATATAATAACTTAAATTTACAAACATATTTTTCGGATGGAACAAAAGAAAACTGGAATGACGCTTTTGATGCATTTATAGATAATATAGAGGGATATGATATTATAAATGAAAATACAGGTGATTTTAGTGAAGAAATGGAAATTATTACTGTAAATAAGAAAGGAAAATTAAAAGATGGAGATGACTATTATGTACAACTTCATTTAGATATTGAAAATGGAGCAGAAAAGGCATTATCTTATGAAGTTAATTATAGATTTAGAACAGAGAATAGCGGAGGTGGTTATAATGATGGATACCAATATGGACCAGTCTTAATACCAGACGGGGAAGATGGTAATAATATTAATTGGGTTGTTAATGACGAAGAAGCTGTTTTTAATGTAAATAGAGCAGGATTTTCGATAATAACAATTAAATTTCCATCTACAATAAAATATGTTGTTGTTTATGTTCGCCAAATGTATATAGGAGAAGTTTTAAGAAATGATAGAAATATAATTCCAGATGAAGAAGATTGGCACACAGACGAATTAGTAAATAAAGCAGCACAATTTTATGTTGATTTATATGATGAAGATGATGCAGAGACAGAATTAGTATTTTATAATATTACTACAGATATTTCATTATCTAATTATACTTTAGAGCCAGAGACTGCAGAAAAACATGAAGGAGATAACGATGGAGACGAAGAATGGCAATCTTCACAATATATGTGGGATGAATATGGAGAAGACTCTACTCTGGGAATGGATAATGATGACATATCTCAAAGTTATTATATAAAGTCTGGATATGAAAATGATATAATAGGTTTTGAAGGAGAAACAACTAATAAAACAGGAAAGAATATAAAATCTAACTATTTCTTAAATGATGATACTGGATACCATGAATTAAAGTGGAGCTTTAGGGATAACGCTATTAAAGAGGCTGATGAGGATAGCTTAGGAACTACAATGTTTACAATTATATTTAGAACTAATAAAGAACCAAATTCTAAAGGTAATAATGAAGATATGATTTATGTTAAGGAAGTTGAAGAATTTGAAAGTTCTGAAGGAGATGAGTATACAAGTACAGGACAAGGAGACTGGAAGTTAACTTATAATATTTCTGGAAAACTTTGGTTAGATGATGAAAATACTGATAAACAAGTAAGTTCAAGTTACGGATTAGTAGATGAAGGAGATTCGGTTATACCAGATGATGCTAGCTTAAGCGTATATCTTGTAACGTACGATGAGAATGGTACCCAAGAAGAAATGAGAAAGATAGAAAACTTTACTTCAGTAAAGAACGAAAAAGGAATAGAATATGCTAAGCAATATACTTACGAAACTTTACCACCATTATCTACGACTGGAACGAAATTCTACTATAGTGTTGAATTTGAATATGATGGACAGAGATATGAACCTACAACATATCTTGAAACAAAAGAAGGATTATCGGCTGGAACTGATGAACAAAATAATGAGGTAAATGAAAGAACTGAAAAGTTAGAAGGAATTACTCCGAAAATAAATAGTTTAAATAACTATTCAAACTATTCTAATAGCTCTTGGGCTGTGGAAAGTGCAGATTCTAGAAACACCTTTGATAATGAACTAAGTGAGATTACTTCTTCGGGCTCAATAAATGATAGTG
>CAYOBB010000037.1:0-8841 GCA_964402195.1 uncultured Clostridium sp.
AAATATGGATAAAATATCAATAATTGTACCATGTTATAATGAAGAAGAAGTATTAAGTATTTTTTATGATAAAATAACAGAGGTGAGTAATGGAATTGATGCAGAATTTGAATATATTTTTGTAGATGACGGTTCAGAAGATAAAACTTTAGAAATATTAAAAGAATATAGTAAAAAGGATAGTAGAGTAAGGTATGTATCTTTTTCTAGAAATTTTGGAAAAGAGTCTGCTATGTATGCTGGATTAAAAGCTGCAGAAGGTGATTATGTAGCTATTATGGATGCAGACCTTCAAGATCCACCAGATTTATTAAAAGAAATGTATGAAACCCTTTTGACTAAGGAATATGATTGTGTTGCTACTAAAAGAAAAACAAGAAAAGGTGAACCTGTTCTTCGTTCGTTATTTTCAGTTTTATTCTATAAGATAATTAATAAAATGACAAAAACTGAAATCGTAAATGGTGCGAGAGATTATAGACTAATGACCAGAAAAATGGTAGATAGTATATTAAAAGTTACTGAGTATAACAGATTTTCTAAAGGAATATTTAGTTGGGTAGGATTTAAAACAAAATGGATTGCTTATGATAATATTGAAAGAGCTGCTGGAAAAACAAAATGGTCTTTTTGGAAATTGTTTATATATTCTTTGGATGGGATTACAGCATTTTCAACAGCTCCACTAGTTTTTTCTACAATAATAGGAGTACTATTTTGTATAATTTCTTTTTTAATGATTTTAGTAATTATCGCTAAAACATTGATTTATGGAGATCCAGTTTCCGGATGGCCATCTACAATTTGTGTTATATTATTTGTAAGCGGAGTACAACTATTTTGTTTAGGTATTATGGGACAATATATGTCTAAAGAGTACATGGAGGTAAAACATAGACCAATTTATATTGTAAAAGAAACAGAAAAAGACAATTAATTATAGTATTAAATTCAACAAAATGGGTAAAATAAAAATAGAGATTTTGTTTTTGAAATTTAAAGTTTTAATATGTAAAACAAAATCTCTATTTTTATGTCTGTTACATTTTGATTATAAATATGTTAAACTATTGAAATTGTTTTTTTATTGTGATATAACAAAACCAAATAATTATATGGAGGAAATATTGAAACAAAATATAAAGAATTATACTCAAGAAGAATTAAAAGAGATTTTCCTTTCTTTAGATGAAAAGCCATTTCGTGCAGAGCAAGTGTTTAAATGGATACATTGTGATAATGTAGATAGTTTTGATGAAATGACTAATATATCAATAAAATTAAGAGAAAAGATAGACGAAAAGTTTACGATTAATCGTTTTAAAATTATAAAGAAATTAGAGTCGAAAGATGGAACCAAGAAATACTTATTTGATGTTTTAGATGGAAATGCTATTGAAACAGTTTTAATGAAATATAAATATGGATATACAATTTGTGTTTCTTCTCAAATAGGTTGTAAAATGGGATGTAAATTTTGTGCTTCTACAGGAATCCCTTTTGTTAGAAATTTAGAGGCAGGAGAAATTGTAGAGCAGATTTTGGCTGTAGAAAAAGAGGAAAATGTAAAAATATCAAATATTGTTTTTATGGGAATTGGAGAGCCTCTTGATAATTATGATAATGTTATAAAAGCTATTAGAATTATAAATCATCCAAAGGGATTAAATATAGGAGCTAGACATATTAGTATTTCAACTAGCGGATTAGTTCCGAATATTTATAGATTAGCAGAAGAGAAGATTCAGTGTACACTTTCAGTTTCTCTTCATAGTAGTGATAATGACAAAAGAAGTGAGATGATGCCTGTAAATAAAGTTTATTCTATTCAAGAATTAATAAAAGCTTGTAGGGATTATATAAAAATAACGAATCGAAGAATTTCTTTTGAATATGCTTTATCAAAGGATAATAATGATAATATAAAAGATGCAAAAGAATTAGTAAAGTTATTAAAAGGTATGCTTTGTCATGTTAATTTAATACCAATAAACCCAATAGAGAGTGGTAAATTTAAAAAAAGTACAAATGAAAATATTATTAAATTTAGAGATTATTTAAATGAAAACGGAATAGTTGCAACAATTAGACGTGAATTAGGTTCTGATATAGAGGCTGCCTGTGGACAGCTTAGAAGACAGAATTTAAAATTAGAGGAGTAAGAGAAAATGAAGTTTTTTGCAAAATCAGATATTGGTAAAACTCGAAGTATGAACCAAGATAGTTTTTCTGTATCTGAAGATGAAAATAATGATTTGAAATTGTATATTTTAGCAGATGGTATGGGTGGATATAAAGGCGGAGAAATAGCAAGCAGAGTAGCAGTTACAGCAGTAGAAAAATACATAAAAGAAAAGTTTGATTTTATTGAAAAAGATAAGACTTCTATTCTAAAGCTTATAGAAGATGCGGTTGAGTTTGCAAATACTGCTATATATGAAGAATCAGAAATAGATGAAGAATTGCAAGATATGGGTACTACTATAGAAGTGTGCTTAATTTATAAAAATAAAGTATACATAGGTCATATCGGAGATAGTAGAATATATAGAATAAAGAAAAATTCAATTAATAGAATTACTACAGACCATAGCTATGTTGAAAAATTGGTAAGAGATGGAGAGATAACAAGGGAAGAGTCATATACTCATCCGAAAAAAAATTTACTTATAAAGGCTTTAGGAACTGATGAGAAGGCGGAACCTGATTTAATAGAGACTACAATTGCTAAAGGTGATATTTTGTTAATTTGCTCAGATGGTCTTACAAATATGGTAAAAGAAAATCAAATTTTAGATATTATAAAAGAAGATGAAGAAAAGGCTGCCGATAATTTAGTAGACATAGCAAACGAACTAGGAGGATTAGACAATATAACTGTTATCATCATAAGTAATAAATAGATTTTTAAAATTGAGGGAGAGATAAAAATGAATTTGATAGGCAAAATGCTAGCAAATAGGTATGAAATTATTGAAAAAATTGGAAATGGTGGTATGGCAACTGTATATAAGGCTAAGTGTCATGTTTTAAATAGATATGTTGCTGTAAAGATACTGAAAGATGAGTTTATTACAGATAATGAATTTATAAAAAGATTTAAATCAGAGGCTCAATCAGCAGCAAGTCTTACTCATCCTAATATTGTCTCTATATACGATGTAGGAAATGAAGGTGATATTTATTATATTGTAATGGAGCTAATTCAGGGAAAGACATTAAAAGAAATTATTGTGGAAGATGGAAAATTATCTTGGAAGTGGTCTGTTAATATTGCAATTCAAATTGCTTCAGCTTTAGAAACTGCACATAAAAATAATATTGTTCATAGAGACATAAAACCACACAATATTATAATAACAGAAGATGGTATGGCCAAAGTAACAGATTTTGGTATAGCTAAAGCTGTTTCAAATTCTACTATAACGGCTTTTGGAACTACAATTGGTTCAGTACATTATTTTTCACCAGAACATGCTAAAGGTGGATTTACAGATGCAAAATCAGATATATATTCATTAGGTGTTGTTATGTATGAGATGCTAACAGGAAGGGTACCTTTTGATGCTGATACGCCTGTTTCTGTTGCATTAATGCAAGTTCAAGAAGAGCCTATTGAACCTATAAAATTAAATCCTCAAATTCCTATTAGTGTTGATAAAATTATATTAAAGGCAATGCAAAAAGATCCTTCAGATAGATACCAAAATGCTACTGATATGCTTATAGATTTAAGTACTTCTTTAAAAAGACCTGATGAAGATTTTGTACATTTAAATAGTAAATATGATACTCTTCAAACTCAAAAAATATCTACTCTTTATGATTTAGATGGAAAAGTAAGAGATAATGATGAAGAAGATGAAGAAGAGGATTCTCCTAAGAGAACTAAAAAAGAGGGAAAATTGAAAAAATTCTTTAAAAAGCATGTTATTTTATCTGTTATACTTATTGGAATATTAATTTTTGGTCTAGCTATGGGCGGAACAATATTATATATGAATTTAAGTAAAGAAAAAGAAATTCAAATTCCAAATTTGGTTGAAAATTCTAATGGAGAAAGATTAACTGAAGAAGAAGCTAAAAAGATTTATGATGATTGTGAATTTAAAAATGACTTAGAAGTTGAGTATATTGAAGATGATGATGTTGAAGCTGGTAAAGTAATAAAACAAACTCCTGCTTATCAGAAAAATTATAAAGTAAAAGTTACAGAGGAATTTACTATATATGTGAGTAAAGAAAAAGAAGTAATAATGATAAAAATGATTGATGTAGTAGGAAAAACAAAAGAGGAGGCAGAAGAAAAACTAGAAGATGAAGGATTTACAAATATAAAATTTGAAGAGGAAAGTAGTGAAACATTAAAAGCTGGATTAGTAACAAAACAGAGCGTGAAAGAAGGAGAAGAAGTTGATTCTGAAAGTGAAATTACAATTTATATAAGTACTGGAAGTAGTAAAATAGATGTTCCTTCAGTTATAGGAAAGACTGAAACAGAAGCAAAAGCAACATTACAAGCTGCTGGATTTACAGTTGAAGTTATTAATTCAGAAGACACAAGTAAATCAGATGGAATTGTATTAAAACAAAGTAATTCAGATAAGGCTAATGAAGGTGATAAAATTACAATTACAGTAAATAAATTACCTCAAATAAAAAGTGGTACTGTAACAGTAAATGTAAAAAGTTTAAGTGAATATGTACCTAAAAAAGATGAGGATGGAAATGAAATCGCTCCAGAGAGTGTAAAAGTAGAGGTGAAAGCTGGAGAGGATACCGTATACAGTAAATCAATTAGCCCTGCTACAGAATCTATAACTGCTAATGTTAGTGGTGTAGGTACTATTACAGTTAAGGTGTTTATAGACGGAGTTTTAAAAGGAACAAAACAGATGGATTTAAATTCGGTAACATCGATTAGTTTTTAATATAGAGTGAATCTGTGTAAAATAAATATATTATTTTTAGCACCTTGGCTTCACAACCGTTTAAAAAAGAAATTAAGAAGGTTGTTCCAATCGCACTCGCCTATAAAGGCTCGCCAAAGTCGCTTACGCGGTGCTCTAAAAAATAATATATTTATTTACACATTTATTCTATTGCTTATTAGGCTAATGACATTGTTACCAATCGCTTGTCATTCGAAGAATTTGACTAAATATATTAAAATAATATTCTTATAAATACGAAAGGAATAAAATAAATGGTACAAATTTCTACTTCTGTTTTAGGAGTAAATGAAGAAAATTCTATAAAGACCTTTTATAATTTAGAAACTGCAAAAACTGATTATTTTCATATTGATGTTATGGATGGAGAATTTGTTGAGAATAATACTGAAAAGAAAATGAGGGATTATGCTCTTAAAATATCACATATTTCAAATGTTCCACTAGATGTTCATTTGATGTGTAAGAATATAAAAAAATCAGTAGAAGATTATATAGATTTAAAACCAGATAAAATTACATTTCATGTAGAAGCAATTGATAATAAAGAAGATATAAAATCACTTATAAAATATTTACATGAAAATGGTATAAAGGTTGGTATAGCGATAAAACCTAATACCAATATAGAAGATATATATGAATATCTACCTTATTTACATATGGTACTTATTATGACTGTTGAGCCTGGAGAGGGAGGACAGAAATTAATTTGTAGGACAATAGAAAAAGTAAGAAAAATGAGAGAATATTTAGATAATAATAATTTCGATATTGATATAGAAGTAGATGGAGGTATAAATGATACGAATGCAAAATCTTTAATTGAAGCAGGTGCTAATATATTAGTATCAGGAAATTTTATTATAAATTCTGATAATTTTCTTGAAAGTATAGAAATATTAAGAAAGGGTTAAATATGAAGAAAAAAATTTTTGTAAGTTTTATTGTAATAGTTTTAATATTTGGATTAACTATTGTAAATGCTACAGATGATAAGCCTGTGACGATATCTGAACAGTTTAGTGAAAGTCAAAAAACGATGGTAAATGAAAATATTTTTGATTTTTCTAAAGAAATTAATGAAAGTAAGAAAGTAGTTAACGGAAATGAATTTTTATGTAGTAATTTAATTACGATAGAGGATGAGACGATAAATGGTGATTTATTTTTATGTGGAAATAACGTAAGAATAAAAGAAAATGTAACTATTAATGGAAATGTCTTTATTTGTGCATCAAATGTAGAAATTCAAGGAAAAATAGAAAGAGACGTTTATGATGTTTCGCAATATTTATCAATTGGAGAAAATGCTCAAATTGGATATAGTCTATTTGCAGGTGCAGAGGTAATCAAGATAAATGGAATTATAAATAGAGATGTAAATATTAGTGGAAATGATATAGAAGTCACAGAAAATGCTGGCATAATAGGAAATTTAAATTATTCTTCTACTAAGGAAGGAAAGATTTCAAAAGATGTTGTAAAGGGAAGTATTAATTTTTCTAAACAGGTAGAAGATACAAAAACAACAGGAGAAGTTATTTCTGATTATGTTATTAGTCTACTTAGAAATGTTATATTTACATTATTTATTTTCTTGTTTGTTTTATTAGTTTCTCCAAGGTTTATAAGAAATTCTAAAGAGTATATAAGTTCTAAGATACTGAAAAGTATTGGAATTGGTTTAGCTTTTATTATATTAATTCCAATATCTATAATAATTCTTATAGCAGTTAGTGGAACTATGAATTTTGGATTACTACTAATTCCGGTATATATTGTAATGTTTGCTATATCAATAGCAATTTTAACAATTGCAATATCAAGTAAGTTATGTGAAAAATTTAAAAAAATAAAAATACCTATTATGGTTCCTATTGTAACTGCTATATTGTGGCTAATAAAACAAATACCATATATTAATAGTGTGTTAATTTTCTTTATGTTATTAGCTGGTTTTGGAATTATAATACAAAATATTTTTAAGAAAAAAGAATGATTTTTAGAACGAAAAAAGGGTTGATGTGGTATCAGCCCTTTTTAAAGTGATTTTTAATATATTCTAAAAATCATTTTTTTCATAATAAATACAATCATTTTTTGAATTTAGAATTTTTGTATTTATATTATCGTAGGAACAAAATCCATTTTTTTGATAAATACAATCATGAGAACAAGTTATATTTGTCACATTGAATCACCTCTTTTGAGATTATTATGGATAAAATTTTAGAAAAATATTCATTTATTAAAATGATTACAATATTTACTTATAGGGCATTCATAGCATTTTGGATTTCTAGATGTACATATATTTCTTCCATGATATACAAATAAGTGATTTATATCTTTTAAGTATTCTTTAGGAAATTGTTTTAGTAAATCTTGTTCGACTTTTAATGGTTCAGATTCTTTTGAAAGACCAATTCTATTTGATAGTCTTTTGGCATGAGTATCTACTGCAATTCCTTGAGGGGTATTAAAAGCATCTAGCATGATTACATTTGCACTTTTTCTTCCTATTCCAGCAAGTGTAATTAAATCTTCCATATTTTCAGGAACTTTGGAATTATATACTGATACTAATCTTTTGCAACATTCAATGATATTTTTAGATTTGTTTTTATAAAAACCACAAGGATAAATAATTTTTTCTAATTCTTTAATATCAATTTTGGATAATTTTTCTGGTGTATCATATAATTTAAAAAGAGAAGGTGTTGTTTTATTAACTCTTTCGTCCGTACACTGTGCAGATAGCATTACAGCGATTACAAGTTCAAATGGTGTTTTAAAATTAAGACTGCATTTAGCATCAGGATAATATTCTTTTAAGGTTTTTATTATATTTATTATTTCTTTTTTTGTTTTCATATATTACCTCTAATTTTTTAAAATTTTAACATTATTATACAACAAATAATATAATATATAAAGATGGGAGGAAGTAGTATGTTAAGGTTATTAAAAAAAACACTTGCTGTATGTTTAATAGGATTTGGTATGGGAACGTTAATGGTATTATTACTTCCTATTTCTTGGTGGTTGTTTATAATAGGTGTAGCTATTATTACTATAGGTTTTATATGGCTATCTTGCTAAAGGAAAGAGGTGTAAAAATGAAAGTAGTGGTAAAAAAGGCTCCTAAATTTTTGAGAGGTTTTATAAAACTCATATTTGGTATAAAGAATACATAAGAAAACTATAAGTAAATTAATGTATAAGAAAAGTGGCTTCGCCACATGCCACGCACTTCATGCGGGCGAATTAATGAAACTTAACCTTGTTGTATAGAAAATTTTAAAGTCCTTTTTGATTGCTTTGGCTTGCTAGCACGCAAGCTATCAATCAAAAAGTCGATTTTTCCTATACAATAAAAAAAGTGAAACTTTTAGTTTCACTTTTTTCTATATCTAAGCTCTTTGAACTTTTCCTGAACGTAAACATTTAGCACATACTGTAATTCTTTTTGGTTGACCATTAACTATTGCTTTAACTTTTTTTAAATTTGCTTTCCAAGTTCTAGAACTTCTTTTACTAATATGTGAACGAGTTATACTTAATTGGTTTCCGAAATTTACGCTTTTTTCACAAATCGCACATTTTGCCATTATTTATGCACCTCCATTACTATTTAATAAACTGACTAACAACAAGTTTAACACAGAATAATAAAAAAAACAAGATGTTTTTTTAAAAAAAAAGTATTGCAAAAGCTTTAAGGTTAATATAAAATATAAACATAAGAATAAAGGAGACACAAAAGATGAATCTTGTAAGCGTTGGTACTCTAGAGAGAGAGAGAGAGAGAGAGAGAGAGAGCTATACTTTTAAAGAATTAAATAAAATAGAAATAAACATAGATAAAAAAGTCTATGGGTTTTGT
>CAYOBB010000038.1:0-8306 GCA_964402195.1 uncultured Clostridium sp.
CATGCCAAAGAGGTGAAGGACTTTTAAAAGTAGGTGAAGATACAGCAATTATAGCGATTCAGCCAACAAAGAAAGAATTCGAATTTGTAGAAACAAATATGAATAAATTAGCTGAATTAAGAGCTAAAGGATAAAGGAGTATAGATGAAAGAAAAGATTGCAGGAGTATTAATTATAATATTATTGGTAACTGCAATATTGCCTATATATGTTTTTGGAGATGAAGAAGACGAGGAAGAAGAAGAAGAAGAAGAAGACACTTCAATTACATATTCCTATGGAAGTTTTAAAAAGCTGCAAGATGAGGGGAAAGCTGATCAAAATCTAGGAGGAACCTCAATAACAAAAAATATTTCAACAGGCTTATCAATAAGTTCAACAATAGGAGGAGGATTAGGAAGTATAATATTAGCACCTATAATAACAATTCAAAAACTAATGTCCGTTATAGCAGGTGGTTCGATTACTATTGAGGAAATAGTTTTTAATGAGTGCGACTTGATGAATGCAAATTATACAGAGGAATCATCTAATATATACAATGAAGCTGTTAGACAATCAGTTATGAAATTTTTTTATGCAGTAAGAATGTTGGCAATAGCAATATCGTTAGCAGTATTTATATATGTGGGAATAAAAACAGCAATATCAGAAATAGCTAGTGAAAAAGCAAAAGCAAAACAAATGCTGGTAAACTGGATAGTGAGTTTTGCAATAATATTTATAATTCAGTATATAATTGTTATAGCTATGGCTATATCTGACACAATAGTAGAATTTTTGGCGGGACTTAGAGCAGACTCTTTTGAAGGCGAGATGATGAATGATATTTTGAAATATTTATTTACTACAAAAGGTTGGTCGTTTATAGCAATTCTTATTATGTATATAGTATTGGTATTTTATCAATTTAGATTTATGTTTTTTTACATAAAAAGATTTTTTGCAATAGGATTTCTGATAGTTATATCTCCATTGATAACTATAACATATGCAATAGATAAGGCAGGAGACGGAAAGGCACAAGCATTAAATATATGGCTAAGAGAATTTTTAAGTAATATTTTTATTCAGCCATTACATGCATTAATTTATTTGATTTTTATTGTATCAGCTAATGAGATATTTAAAGTAGCACCACTATTGGCAGTATTATTCTTGGCTATGTTATCAAGAGCTGAGAAAATTGTTAAGAATATATTTAAGCTGAAAGGACATGCATCAATGAAGGATATATCAGAAATTATGGGAATGAAAAAATAAAAAAATAGGGGATTTAAATGAAAAAAGTATTAACAAGTTTCTTACTAGTATTATTAATATTTGACGTATTTATAGGAAATATATCACGAGCAGATATAATAGAAGATATAACTGATCAGACAACAACAGTTGAAGGAGAAACAGAACAAACAGAAGATGATCAAGCATTTGAAAATAGCCTATCTTATCAAAATAATGATGGAGAAGGAATAAATATAGGTGCTACATTATTAGATGGAATAGCTCGGAATAATAAGTTATGTTTGGAGAATACCTCTTCTAGCAATAGCAGGAATAATGAATGGACTTCTTACAGCTGTTGCTCAAATGGATGGAGCAAGCGAGATAGAAGGAATTGTTACACCAGATGATATAATTTTCAATAGAGTAGGAATGACAAATATAAATTTTTTCGAGCTCAATGGAGCAGGACCAGTAGTAACGAAGATAAGAGAAAATATTGCCACATGGTATTATTCATTAAGAATATTAGCATTAGCAATATTATTAGTAGTATTAATATACGTAGGAATAAGAATGGCTACGTCATCAATAGCTACAGAGCAAGCAAAATATAAAGAAATGATAAAAAACTGGATGGTTAGCTTTGCATTAGTGTTCTTACTTCATTACTTAATTATTTTTGTAATACAAGTTAATAATGGATTAGTATCAATAATAGAAGGAGGAACTGAAAGCCAATCATATAGTGCAGGACTAACTGGCTCAGGCGGTAATTATGAATATAAGTCAGTAGTATTAGCTTTGGTAGAAAAATCTTTAAGCCCATTATTTTTAATTTCACATGCATCATTATTACTATATTTTATGATAATAGGTATTACATTTGTGTTTTTAATGAGTTATATAAAGCGTTTTTTAACAATTGGTTTTTTAATTATGATTTCACCAATTATTACTATAACATATTCAATAGATAAAATGGGAGATGGTAGATCTCAAGCACTAAATACATGGCTCAAAGAGTTTCTATTTAATGTATTAATTCAACCATTTCATGGAATTCTTTATATGGTATTTGTAAAATCATCTTTCGATATTGTAGCATCAGGAAGCTCTTGGGCAGGACTCATATTTTCACTAATGTGTATGAAATTTATGTGGGATGGAGAAAAAATCATAAAAGAAATCTTTGGCTTCAAACAAGCAAGTAGTTTAGGAGAAACGGTTGCATCACTTGCTTTAGCAACTACAGCAGCAAACACTATAAAAGGAGTAGCAACTAAAGGAGTAGGAGCAGCAACTAAAACAGGCTTTGGAAAAAATATTGAAAGCCCAATAACTAAAGCTATAAATAAGGGTACAAAAAACATGAAAAATAGCTTAAATAATACAGCTTTAGGAAAAAAAATAGATGCTATCAGTAAATCTACTAAACAATGGTCGGATAACAATAGGAAAGGAAATTTTGCTCAAAGAACATTTCAATCTGGGGTAGATAAATTAGGCGAAGGAGGAAAGAAAGCAGCTAAAATGACTGGAAATGCTGCAAAAACAGTTGCAAAAAATATGCCTAATGTAGCAATTGGAGCTGCTACATGGGCACTAGCGGCAGGTGCAAATGACAAAAATGCACTAAATTATGGAATTCAATCCTTTGATACAGCTAGAGCAATTCAAGATTCTAATAAATTAAACAAAAGTACACAAGAGAAAATGGAAGATAGAGAGGAAACTTCTGCTAAGAAAATTGATGAATATGCAAAAAGAAATGGCTTTGAAAATTATAAAAATGATCCTAAAATGGCAGGAGAGTTACAAAATAATATGGAAAAAGCATTAGATAAAGATATGAATTTACTAGATGCTAAAATACAAATGGCATTGTCGAAATTATGTAATACAAATGGTTGGGATCCAGATGTAGATGAGGATAAAATAAGTGATGAATATGAAAAATTAAGAACACAAGATTTAAGTGCCCCAAATTTAACTAAAGAAGAGATAACATTAGGTAAAGCTATACAAGAAAAAGAGATTTCACAAGAATTGAAGACTCATCAATCTTTATACAAAGAAATTGGATTTAAAGATCCAAAAGCTACTATGAAAGAATTTTTAGAAGATTTCAAAAATGGACAATATGAAGATGCATTATAAACTTAAATTAGGAGATAAAATATGAGTAAAAATCAAAGGGAAAAGTTAATAAATATAATATTATTACTTATAGCTTCTGTACTTGTTATATCAAACTTAATATTATTCTTGAAATTTAATAAAAAAGAAGAGAAAAGTAATACAGTTGAGAACAATATTATTTCACAAGAAAATAAAGAAGAAGTATATGAAGTCCCTGAGGAAGAAGATGTTTCGGAAATGACAGAACAAGAAAGAATGGAATTATATGTAAATAACTTTTTTGATAAAATAGAAAAAAGAGATTATGAAACAGCTTATAATTATCTAAATCAAGACTTTAGAAACAATTATTTTAATACTTTAGATTCTTTTAAAGAATATTGCGAAGAAAACTTTAAGATGACAAGTTTAGCAATAGAATTTAATAATATAGAGCGACTAGGAAATCCAGTAAATGGAAATATGTACGTTTTATGGATAAATATATTAAATATATTTGAAAAATCAAAAGAACAGACAGAAGAACAAGATGAAACTAACTTTGTTATTTTAGAAAAAGGATATAATGATTTTGAATTATCGTTTAGTGTAAAGAAGTAGGAGGAAAAAAGTGTTTTTAAAAATAAGATTGAAAATCAATAAATTTATAAGAAATAATAGAGGAAAAATATTATTAGTAGTAATAATATTCTTAATTATAATGTTGATAAATTATTTTTTAGGACACAGAAAAAAGGAACTAGAATTAAATACAACATATAATCCTCATGAAGTTCTACTCTCAGATACAGGAGAAACAGTTCCTGAAAAGTTACAAGAACCTATTGAGAAACTAATAGATAATTTTATAAATTACTGTAATGAAAAGGATTTTGAAAGTGCATATAATTTAATAACAGACGAATGTAAGCAAAATGAATTTAATAATTCAATAGATGAATTTAAAAAATATGTTGAAGAAGTATTTCCAAATAAAAAAATATATAGTATTCAGAGTTATTCAAATACAGAAAATTATTATATATATAATGTAAAAATATTAAATGACATACTAGCAAGCGGTTTAACAGATGAAGAATATTATTATTATGAGGAAAAATATGCTATTAAACAAGAAGGAGACAATTTAAAATTAAATGTTGCAAATTATATGGGGAAAGAAGATTTAAAAAGAGTAGCAGAGGATGATTATGTAAAAATAAGAATAATTCAAAAACTAATGTATTATAGTAGAGAAATATATAAAGTAAAAATAACAAATAAAACAGAAAATATAATGGTTTTAGCTGATGGATATGAAGGCGATGAAATAATGCTTAACTTAGGAAAACAGACAAGAGGAGTAGAAAATAATGATTTATATATGGTTTTAGAACCAGGTGAAACTGCTGAATATGATTTGTACTTTGGAAAATATTATGATGAAAGTAGTAATACTGAAAGTATAGTATTTAATAAAATAAGGATATTAAATTCATATACTGGAAAAAACGGAACAAAACAAGAAGAGATAGAAAATGCAATAAAGTTATATTGCTTAGAGATACCATTAAATTAGAAAATATATGGGCAAAAGCGAGGTAAAGAAATGGATGAAGATGAAGAAAAAGAACTAGAGCAAGAAAATGAAGAAGAACAAAGTAATTCAGTTGACCCAAATCCCTTTTCATATTCAATGGATGATGAAGATGAGTCCAATAAAGACAAGAAAAAAGATAAAAAAGACAAAAAAGATAAAAAAGATTCAGATGAAGTAGAAGATAAGAATAATAAAAATCAAAAAGAATCTACAGAAAAAGGTAATTCTGAAAAGGCTCAGATAAATGGAAATAAAGCAGGAACTGAAACAGGAGAAACAGCAGGAGGAACAGGGGAAACAGCAACAGGAGGAACAACAACAGGAGGAACAACAGCAGGAGGAACAACAACAGGAGGAACAACAGCAGGAGGAACAACAGCAGGAGGAACAACAGCAGGAGGAACAACAGCAGGAGGTGCAACAGCAGGAGAAACAGCAGCAGGAGGAACAGCAGCAGGAGGAACAGCAGCAGGAGGAACAGCAGCAGGAGGAGTAGCAGCAGGAGGAGCAGCAGGAGGAGCAGCAGCAGGAGGAGCAGCAGCAGGAGGAGCAGCAGGAGCAGGAGCAGCAGCAGCAGCTCCAGTAATAGCTATAATAATAATAATAATACTAGCTATAATAATAATAATTGGACTTCTTGGTTTTTTTATTTATATGCCAGGGATGGTAAGAGATAAGATAAAATCATTGGTATTAGAAATATGGACAAATGTAGCAGGATATTTTGTAGGAATAGATGAAGCCTCTGTAACTCAAGAATCTATGGTTCCAGTAGCACAATATTTAGAAGATATGGGATATGATTTAGTAGGATATGGATTTGCTGATAAAGTAGAATATGAAGAAGATGATAATACACAAATAAAAAGTATAGATAGTATGTATTTATGGGCATACTTGGTTGCAGAAAATAGGACATATCTAATAACAAATGATACAGGTAACTTAAAAGATGCTTTTTCATCACTTTTTGAATGGGACAAATGGGGAGAAGGTATCTCGAGCAATTGGGGAACTGGAATGTTACATTTTGATAAACGGAATATGGGATGACTTAGGGATGATAATAAAAATGGATCCAATTAATGGATGGGTGGCAGATCAAGTAGCTAATTTAGTAGAGGATATATCTGTAGACAGAGAAAATAATCTTTTAAAAATAAAAAGAGTAAATACAGGAGAAGGAGTAGCAAAGTTAGCATTTTGGAATTGGCACTACGATTATACATATTATAATTTAGCAGGATGGTCTGGTCGATATGGCAAACCATTTGAATTACTACTTTCACTTCATCTAGCTACAATGGCACCTGATTTAGTATATGAGATTGCTATGAACGAAGATTTAGATGCTAAAGTAAATATAAAACAAAAGGATATAGATTTTAAATGTCATATAGAAGTTGATGGTAAGACCATAGACGAGTTAGAGGAAGAAGAAAATGATAATGGCGAGAAAGTTTATTCAGAAGAAACAATTAGTAAATTAAGAGAATTAGAGGGAAGTGGAGTAATCAAGACTAAAACTTTATATATAGAGTCAGTAAAAAATCATTGGTTTAGAGATGTATATTTCGACTCAGGTGATAACCAAGTTACAGTTGGAAAAGTAGTTGAAGAAGAGGAAGAACAAGAAGAAGGAGATGAAGAAGAGGAAGAAGAGTCAAACAGTGATGAGGAAAAAGATGATATAGAATACGAGTATACTCAAAATGAAGATGGTTCTAGAGAACTTGTAACAGAAAATAAAAAAATAAATGTATATGAAGATGGAGACGATGTAGAAGATTCTATGGAATATAATGGAGAAGATATTCCAGGACTAGAAGGAGCACAAATAGTATTAAAAGGAACTAGAAGTGGAGACATGAAACAAGTTGCAGATGGAGTAAGAGGGGTAACTAATAAAACAACAAAAGAATTATTCAATAAAGAATATTATATTTATGATGGAACAGTTCAAAATGCAAATAATATAAAAAACGGTAATGCAGAGAAACAAGCAATATCAATGAATAAAGACTCATTAAGTGCTTTTGCAATGTTAGAAGAAACAGATTCTATAGATGCTCAATTAATATATAGAGATTTAAAAGAATTAGTAATAGAACTAGGATATTTTGATAAAGAAGATTTCGATGAAATAGAAAAAGAGTGCATGGAATGGCCAATACCAGACTATCCTGATTCAAGTTGGCCATATAGAAAATGGGAAAAGCAGGTATTAGAATATGGAACTTTAATTAGATCAAAGTCAAGTGTTGAAGAACTAAATGAACAGGAGGCTGAAGAAGAAGGAGAAAGTACAGAAGAAGAGAATCAAGAAAACACAGAAGATACAGAAGAAAATGAAGAAAATGCAGAAAATGATACAACTACTAATGATAATACTGATGATAAAGATACTGTAAATCAAGATAATAATAAACATTATAAAGTAGCATTAAATGCAGGACATGGTTTAGATAATGGAAATACAGATGGAGGAGCAACATCAGCAGATGGAAGTGTAAATGAACTTATGTATACACCGAAAGTTGCTGAAAAAGCTCAAGAATATCTAGAGGAATATGGTATTGAAGTTATACAAGTTGGAGGAATGAACTATAATTTACAAGATAGGCTAAGTAAAGCAAAAGAAGCAGATGTAGATTTACTTGTTGGAATACATTATGAATACAGCGGTGGTGCAAGTGGAGTATTCTGTTGTTATAATTCTTCTTCATCAGATGAGTCACATAATTTAGGGGATTTACTTAAAGAAAAGGTATCTGAAAATATGGGATTATCAACTCGAAGTGATACAGTAGGTTTAGGAGGTGCAGGAGGAGATTCATTTGTTGCAATAGGAACTACTAGTAATTCAGATTTTCCATCTGTATATGTAGAAGGAGGAAGTTTAGGACCAGATCTTTCAGTGATTACTTCAGATGAAGGAGTAGATGGCTATGCTAAAGGTATTGCGGAGGGAATATTAGAATACTTGAATGTAACTGAAAAAACTGGTACTACAACAGAAGAAGAAGAGAAGCCACCAGAAGGATTCGAACCAGGATTAGATATTATTGCAATGATTGATTCAGAAGTAACAGACATAATAGATGAAACTACAAATGAATATGCAAGTTTATTACAAGAAGGAGTACATATTTCAGGAGGAGGACTAAAACTTAAAATAACACAGGAGTGTATTATTAAAGACTATACATTGGTGATATTTGGATTTGATGTTGCATCAGAAATATCTACAGGTCAAGAATTAGTAAAAGGGGAAGACATTATAGGTACGACAAATGAAGGTGATATATGTATGATTCTAATAGATAAAGATAGGGCTGTTGTAGAAAATATAGAGGATTAT
>CAYOBB010000039.1:0-8268 GCA_964402195.1 uncultured Clostridium sp.
TTTAAATTATAACTTGGATAAGTTGCCATAGCAATAATATCCCCAGTTTTAGGATTCATTACAATAACATTTCCACCATCTGTACACACATTGTCAATACATGCTTCCTCTAAATATTTTTCAACAATAGATTGTACTGTACTATCTATTGTAAGAGTAATATCGTTACCATCAATTGCATCAACATATGTTTCCACAGAACTTTCAATATTTCCCCCTTTTGCATCTGTTACTTTATTTATACTACCACTACTTCCCTTTAAAATTTCTTCATATTTAGCCTCAATTCCTCCTAATCCTTGATTATCATTTCCACAAAAACCTATTACATGAGATGCTAAATCTTCATATGGATAGTATCTTTTGGTATCTTCATCAATATTAACACCTACACTTATATCATTCTCTAATAACCAAACTCTCAATTCATTGCTTTTATCTTTATCAATTTTTTTAATAATTGTTTCTATTGAACTTTTTCTATTTACCTTATTCAATACTGTTTCATAGTCTAATTCAAAAATTTCTGATAAAGCTTTAGCTACTTTTTCTTTATCATCTTCTTGTATGTTCATTGGATTTACAGTAACACTTTCTACAGTACTACTAACTGCCAATATTTTTCCATTACTATCGTAAATCATACCTCTTTTAGGACTTATTGTTCTTTCTAAATTTTGTTGCTCATAAGCCATCTGCTTTAAACTATTTCCCTTTACTAATTGTAGATATCCAATTCTAACTATTAGACATAAAAATACAAATAAAAGAATAAATAATTCAATTTTTATTCTTTTTTTTATTCCAAGTAGTTGATTTACCATTTTATTTTCTCCTAAACCTAAAATTCCAATCATTAGTTTTTATTTAAATATATTCTTAGCATAAATATTTATGCAGAAATGAAATTTAAGAGTGTTCTCAACTCTTTATTTTCTTTTAAAAAATTGACAACTGACACATTTGCGTCAGTTGTCAATTCTTTTAAATTGTATTACATTAAAATTAATTCTGTTCCATTTCTAATATCTGATTCAAAAACAGTTATATTTACATCAATCGGTTTAGCTGTTACTTTATCATAAAGTATTGGCATTTTTGTAGGAGTATAATATCCTCCAACTAATTCATTTACTGCTTTTACTAAAAGTTTAATTATTTGATAGATACTCTTATTAAGAGGTAACAAAACATCATACTTTTTTTCAATTGTTGGTACATATAACTCAATAAATACTTTATTCATCATCCTCACCTTTATCTTTCATTTCTACAAGCTTCGTTAAAGTCATATTTCCTGATTTTACAACATATCCAAAGCTTATTCCACAATTATTTATTATGTTTCTTCTGCTTCCGCTAATATTAATAACATATTGTTCTTCAAAACCATTACCAACCCAAATTCCAGTATCACCTATAATATAATTTTTATACCATGTATCAAATCCATGATTTTTCATTTTTGTAGCATTTTCTACGATTATAAAACTTAAGTCTCTTTCTTCTGCTTTCTTTAGTGTTTGTAAGAAGTTATCTTTATTTTCTATGTCGCTTAAAAATTTATCTAAACCAACAATCACACAAAGAACATGTTTGTCATTTTTATCTTTTTCAGTATTTAAATATTCCACAAATGATTGATATATTTCTTTTAGCTTTTCTTTTTCTCTCATTGGAGTTTTTTCTACATTAAATAGTAGAATGTTTATATCTGATAATTTATTTACTTCCTCTAAAATATGTGATGTAAATTCAATTGAATCTTCTATATTTTTAGATACAATAATACTCATAAAATTCTTTTTAAAATCGTATGTTAAAACTTTTAAATCGCCTTTTGAAATTCCTATTGGAAGTGCACTTAAGTCTTTTAAGTTATCTTCTAAATCCTCGAATCTAACCTTATCAGGTAAAACAGGAATATGGTTGGCAAATGTATCTGCCTCTTTATTTAATCTTTCTATTTCATCTCTTATATATGAGTTAAATTCTTCTGCTAAACATGTTTTGGCAGTTTGAAACTCATATATTTCACTATCAATAGTTACTAACCCTCTTCCAAACATTTTAGAAGGTCTTTTCTTTCCTACTTTTTCAAAAATATTATAGTAGTCATCATCGCTATTCAATTGTAAAGCTATTTTTTGTTTAAAGTTTTGTGCTAAACGATATCTCATACTGTTACCTAGTGTTAATGTTAATGTAAACACGATACCACAATTAGCACCTTCTCTTGTTAACGTTAAAAATAAATCATCGTAATTACTTGCATACATTTCATAAAAAGCTTCATAGTTATTTATTATAGCTACAATCATTGGCATACTGTTTCCATTCTCTTGCAAGTATAAATTATAATCACCATTATAATCTGATAAAATTATTTTCCTTCTTTTTATTTCCTGATTAATAAAATCAAAAAATCTATCTATTTTTTCTTGATTATTAACAAAAACAACATCACCAACAATTGGACTCTTTTTAAATACTTTTAAGGCTTCTGTACCAAAATCTAATATATATACCCAAACCTCTTTGGCTGTATAATTCTCC
The DNA here is from genome assembly GCA_964402195.1 of uncultured Clostridium sp. Lineage (GTDB taxonomy): Bacteria > Bacillota > Clostridia > TANB77 > CAG-508 > UMGS1994. Next base: position 2,557 of record CAYOBB010000039.1, read on the forward strand.
ATTAAATCATATACCATTGTACTTAAAAAAGTCTCTTTTCCGCTTTCAGCATTTCCGAAAATTGCAATATTTCCACCTTTGTTAAAATTAATCTTTACTGCACCTTGTTTTTGTTTTACTGGTGCATCATATTCTCCGACAACTGATATAATCGAATTATTTTTTTTGGTAATTTTATATTTTTTCCTTATATCATCTACAAATATTGTTTCTGGAATATTATCTAACCATAACTGATCTACTTTTATATTTTCTTGTTTGGCTAATTTATAAATATAATTAACAATATTTGTTAATTGTTCACCTTGATTTTTTACTTCTTTCTTTACAGTATCATCTACTTTTTTTATCGTTGCACCTATATCTGAAATAAATTCCATTGAATTATCTACTGTCTTTTTTACTACATCCGATGGATAATATGGTGCACCAGACCACGCAGATTGTCCTAAATTAAAATATTCATCATTTCCAACTTGCATATAAAACTGTCCTTGACCTTTTAAATTAGCGGCATCTGGTTTTTTTATTACATCATTACTATCTTCTCTACTTTGAACTTTTAAACATATAGCAAATTTACTATTACTTCTAATTTGATCATTAACAATACCTGCTGGTTTTTGTGTAGCTAAAATAAGATGTACACCTAAACTACGACCAATTCTAGATACACTTATTAATTCATCCATAAACTCAGGTTGTTGTTGCTTAAGTTCGGCAAACTCATCACATATTATTAATAAGTGTGGTATTGGCTTATCTATAACACCTTCGTGATATAATTTTTGATATTTATAAATATCCATTGTTCCTTCATCTGTCATATCCCTAGCCTGATTAAACATTACTTGTCTTTTCTTTAATTCTGATTCAATTGATGCAAGAGATCTTTGAAGTCCACCTGTATCTATATTAGTAATAGTACCAATTAAGTGAGGCAATTTAACTTCCTTTTTTTGAAAAGCTCCAGCTAATCCTCCACCCTTATAATCTATTAATATAAAAGCTACATCTGTTGGACTATAATTAATAGCAAGTGATAATATATATGTAATTAAAAATTCACTTTTTCCAGAACCTGTACTACCTGCAACTAATCCATGTGGTCCATGATATTTTTCGTGAATATCTAGATTTATTATTCTTCCGTTTCCATCAATTCCAATTGGTGTTTGTAGAGATATAGTTGAATCACTACTCTTCCATCTTTCTAAAATATTTAACTGTTCTATTAATCCAACATTAAACATCTCTAAAAATCCAAAACTTGTTGGCAAACTTTCTTTACTTGTTAAATTATACTTAATTGGAATATTTGAAATTGCTTTACATATTTTATCAAAAAATATTTGCTCTGGTGGATTAAAGTTAAATTCAGTTTGAATTGTTGATGATGATTCACTTTCAAAAATTTTTCCAATATTATTTTCAATATTAATAAAAGTTGCACATTCATTTGGTAATTGCATTAGATTTCCAGCTATGCAAAATAAACTAAATCCCAAATTTTGCCTTTGACCTAATACTTCTTTAATTATTTTCAAATTTTCCACTCTCTTATAATCATCTGTAATAATTAAATAATAAGGAATAAAACTTGTATAATCAGTTTTATCTCCAAAATTCATTCTTCCTTTTAATTCTTCTTCTAAATATTTAGAAATTTGTTCCATATCTTTATATGAATAGGCAAAAAATCTTATTTCCTTTGATTGATTCCAAACATGTGGGAGCATCTTTAAATATTCCCATTTTTTATTTTTATCTTCTTTTAAAAGGAATACTAATTTTAAATCTTGATAACTATGAAATGTGATTAATTGAATTATCATATTTTTTATGAATCTATCTATTACATCATCATCTTGAGATACGAGTGCTGATATTCTTTTATCTACTAAAGAATATGTAACAGGTGCATTACTTAATATCTTAGATTTTCTAGAAACGCTTTGCACCATTTCAAGTAAGTTATCATCTTCCATAGAGAATCTTTCTTCTGGATATTTTATATCAATATCTAATGGTATATTTCCTATTCCGAAGCCTGATAGTTAGAAAATCAAATTCTTCAATTTTTCTTTCCCATAATCTACCTTCTCTATTTAATATTATTTTTATACACTCTTCTGGTGAAACATAATTTTCCGAAAGAATATTTCTTTGTTTTTCCATAATTTGTTCTATTGTCTTCATTTTTGATTTAACATAATCACCATATCTCTTTTGACGTTTTTCTTCATATTTTTTCTTTTTTATTCTTTCATATTTTTTATTTACCATTGGAAATATAAGCATAGATACAAGCATAGCTATTGCGATAATTAGTTGGTAAGCCGTCTCTTTTCCTGTAGCCGTTCCGCTTACTGCATTATCTATTGTTCTTGTCAATGTAACCATACTCATTATTCCCATTGTTAATGATGTTCCTATAACTAAAATCATTGGTGTTTCTTCGTTACTTTGCATTGCTGGTGGAGAGTCAATTGTAACTACCTCATGTGTAATTCTATTAGTTAATCTTGGTGCTCTAGAAAAATAGTCATTTTCCGAATATATTTCAATTTCTTCATCGTTATCAAAAATCTCTTTTACTTTTTCATTTTTAATTGTGCTTATAGAAAAAATTTCTCTGTTACATGCCATTTTATTTAATGGATTATTAATATATATAGTTTTTCCTATTACTATAATTTTTAATCCCATAATAAAAATTATATCACCATTTAATAAAATTTGTGTTCCAAAGACTCTTTCATTATTAACAATCGTTCCAAATTTCTTGTCTAGATTTTCTAGATTCCATCTTCCTTGATTATATACTAGTATTGCATGTCTTGTTGAAACAAATTTATTATCATACATAATACTATTTTTTTTATTTCCACCAATAGTTATTTCATTTGTATTATTTATATCTAAATGGTAAAAATTATTTTCATATGATGGTGAACAATATAATACATATATATCATTTAAATTTCCTAAGCAAATACAGTATGAATTGTTATCTTCTAATATAGCTTTGCTCATAACTGTTTCTTCACTTTTCTTTATTTGAATACTGTTATCGTTTATATCAAGTGCCTCTGGATTTATAATTTTCTGTTGACGATTCGTTGTAATTTGCCATTTACCATTTTTTCCTTCTATATTAATTAATTTTTTCTCTACTTCATTTGTTTTATCGCTAATCCAATAATTTCCAATTGCTACTTGAGGTAAAACGAGTTTATATATTCCTCTTTTTCCTATTAATGTCAACAACATTTCAAAAATCAATCCTCTCTTTAGTCTTAGTATTTATAATGTATTAATAATTTTTAATTATTTTTTTTAGTTTATTTTTAAACATTTTTTCTTCTTCGTCATCTGCAAGTCCTAAATAAGATATCTTTTCAATTTTAGAATGATTAAATAAACAAGTTTGATTTGAGTTTAAAAAACCTTCTGGATAAATACATCCACTATAATCCCATACTTTATTCGGATTATTTTTTTCAATAGCACAAAAACCAGTAATCATAACTCTTTTCTTAGCACCTTCTAGTAATACTACTGTACCTATAGGTAAATACTTCTCATTTATTTTTTCCATCTCATATTTTCTCCTATCTATCTATATTATTTATACATGCAATAATTTCATTAAATAAATTCTCTTCATTTTCATGTTGAATTGTATTATTATCCAATTCAATATTCATTTTTTCTTTATTCCATTTAGATATATTATTTCCACTTCTAACTATATTTAATTTTACATTTTTTTTCTTTAATTCTATAAATTTTTTCAATACCTCTAATGATTTCTTATCATTTTCCATTATTACACGATTATAAAATGTTCTATTTAATAATACTAATATATCTGAATCACATGAGTTTTCAAACAACTTGCAAATTTCTCTTACTAAACTTAATTTTTCGTCTTTAGTTTCTGTAGTACCAGCTGAACTCGAGCTCATTCCCATTCCTGAGCTCATCATCATTCCTCCACCTCCTACTGCACATGTTGTTATTAAACCTGCTCCCATTCCAGTAAGTATTGAACTAACGTTTCCTTCACTAAGCATTTGAGATAAATTTCCTACTATATTTGACATCACACTACTATTAGCATTTTTCATACTGTTAGAAACATCTAATGTTCCATCTCCAGCGATACCAGATACCTCATTAATAGTATTTAAAGCTTCATTTTTTACAGAATTTAAATTATCTTGAATTTCTTGCATCTGAGCTTTTGTTATTTCTCCACTTTCTAACATTATTTGTAATTGTGAACTTTTTTCATTTATATCGTTCGATATTAGATAATTTCCTAAATCATTAGCTGTAATATTTGAACTATTAACTTCCATACCTGAATTATTAAATAAATTCGTATTATTATCTGCTAAAACTAGACTTGAAGTTAATCCAACATCATATCCCATTTTTAATAATAAGTCTTGATCTATTCCATCTAAAGTTAATTTATCTTGAAAATTTTTATCTACTAAATTTACTAATTCATTATTTAAATATAAATCTCCAAAAGATCCTTGTATATTATCAGAAGATATATTACTCATAGTAAAGTTACTTAAATCAGTTAATCCGCTTGTCTCTTGAAAACTATTAAAAGAAGTAGTGTCAAATGCACCTGTGTCTATAAAATTTGTTTTACTTAATATTAAACTACTAATATTGGAAAAGCTATCTTGTATTGAAGATTTAAACTCATCTGTTGATATATTCAAATTTAAAGCAGAAAATTTTTCTGCAAATGACTCTGCACTTTCTGTTAAATTCTGTTCTGAAAAATCAAAAGATAAATTTGAGGAATTTATCAATGATTCTACATTTGTTAAATTGAAGTTTTCAAGAGATGATTCTGAACTATTTACCATATTACTTAATATTGAAGAACTAAATGATAAATTACCTATTTGTTCAAATGAAGATATTTTACCTGATATTTCGTCCATATTTAAATCCATATCAATATCTTTAAATGATAATGTTTCTATATCATCTAATAATGATGATATATCTGTATTAAAATCGAATTTTATATCGGTATTAATTTTAGTATTATTAAAATTGTTTATTGCCTCAATAACTGTGTCTAAATCACTCAATATAGTATATAAATCCTCATCGGTATCTTTAAAATCAAGTATATGACTATAACTACAATTTATTTTTTCTCCTAACAATTCTTTAATTTTCGATTTATATTCTTCTACTCTGCTCTCACCAGAATAATCATCTGGATATACTATTTCCTCTAAATCAGATAAAGCATCTTTTAAATTGTATATACAACTTTGTATATCTTCTTTAGTTGTTTCTATCCCTTCTACATCATATTTAAGCATATCATACTCACTTTCTATAAATAGTCATCCATTTCTGATTGTAATTTTTTAATTTTATTTTCTATTTCTGTTAACAATCCACTCATATTACTACGCATATTTGCTATATGGTCTTTACAGTTTTCTATTAAATCAACTCTTTTCGTTGATTCATCGTCAATATAACTGTCTGAAAAATTATTATATGCGTTTTGGATATTAGTTTCTGCTTTTTCTATGTTATCTAAAGATGTTTGTATCTTATTTTTCATTCTTGAATATTCTTCTTTTAATTCGCTTGCTCTATTGTATGCGTCCCAATCAATTGAACTATAACTTGTATCAGAGTCAGTTTCTCGGCTTG
>CAYOBB010000040.1:0-8250 GCA_964402195.1 uncultured Clostridium sp.
CTTGTAGTTCTTTAACAGTTTTCATTTCCTCTTGTAGTTCTTTAACAGTTTTCATTTCCTCTTGTAGTTCTTTAACAGCTTCCGTAAGTCCTTTTAAACATTTAAGTTCATCCTCAATATTCTTTAAAGTATCTTCCATTTTTTTCACCTCCTATCTTATTTTATATCCAAATTATAACAGCTTACTTTATTAAAATCAATACCTTTTTATATTTTATTCTCCATCATGCTTTTTAAATAATTCTTTATATCCCAAAGACAATACAGCAATCACAATTAAGCCAAAAGATAGAGCCTTCCAAATTCCACTTTCTAATAAAATTATTGCAAAAAGTCCAGTTGAGGCACTAATTCCATACAGCATCAGAACCGTCTGCCTCTGTGAAAAACCCTTATGTAATATTTGATAATGTAAATGTCCAGAGTCAGGCTCTATAATCGCTTTTAAAGATTTTCCCTTTATTATTCTTCTAACAATTGATGTCAAAGTATCAAATACAGGTAATGCAAGCACTATTAATGGAGCTACAATTACAATAGCAGTGTACGTTTTAGCAACCCCAATTATAGAAATAACTGCTAAAGAATATCCTAAAAAATTAGAACCTGTATCACCAATAAATGTTTTAGCTGGATTAAAATTATATGGTAAAAAACCAACTAATGCCCCTGCTAAAGCCGTTATTAATATAATAGAAATTAATGGTGAGCCATTTAATGCAAATATTATTACCAAAGATATCGAAGATATTATTCCTATTCCAGAAGAAAGCCCATCTAATCCATCAATTAAATTAATTGCATTCGTTATTCCAACAATCCATCCTATAGTAAGAATAATAGAAAATGTTTCTGAAAAAGCTTTATCTGCTAAAAATCCTATCTTTATACCATCTATAATAATTCCACATTTTACTACAATAATAGCAGCAATTATATGAAATATTAACTTTATTATAGCATGAACACCTTTTACATCATCAATAAAACAAATAAATACTATAGGAAGCATTCCCAGAAAAAAACCTATAAGTTTTATATTGTAATTATCTTCTAATAAGTCAATTTGATTTTCTATAGTAAGCGTTATTAACAAATATACAACTGAAATTATAAAACCTGCTATTACCGCTAAACCACCTAATCTTGGCATTTCTACTTTATTTACTCTTCTTTCATCTTGAGGACTATCCACTGCCCCGAAGTTTTTTAGCCAATTTTATAGTTTTGGGTGTAATTACAAAAGCTGTTATAAAAGCTAATAAAAAAGCTATTGCTATATCTCCCCACATATTTTAGTCCCTCTCCTTACTTCATTGTATCCTTCTCTATTTCACTTATCATATGTATTCTTTCTTTATACCTTCCGCCTAAAACTTCTGTAGCAATCCATGCTCTTATTATTGCTACTGCCTTACTTGTATTTATAAAATCAGCAGGTAAAACAAGTACATTGATATCTGAATGAGCCTTTGCCTCTTTTGACATCTCTTCATCAATACAAGTTGCTGCCCTAATACCTTTAAATTTATTAGCTACAATGGTCATTCCTACTCCAGAACCACAAATCAAAATCCCTTTATTTTTAGATTCTTTTTGAACATTTTCTGAAACTTCCCTAGCAATTTTAGGATAATGAACAATTTCCTTAGAATGTGTACCACAATCAATATATTCTATCTCTTTTTCTTCTAAATACTTTTTTATCTCTTCTTTTAATTCATAACCCCTATGATCTGAACCTATAAAAATCATAAACACCACTCCTATTTTTTAATTTACTAGAGTATATCATTTACACATAAATATTTCAATGCTAAATTGTGATTTTTCAGGGCAACTTAATATTACAAATTCAAAAAATAAGACAAACCATTTAGGTTTGTCTTGTATATTACATTAATATAAATAATTTTGTGGATTAACAGTACTACCATTTATCCTAATTTCCAAGTGTAAATGTGGTCCTGTTGAATTTCCAGTAGAGCCTACAGCAGATATTGTAGTATCTGTAGTAACTGATTGACCAGGAGAAACATAAATTGCGCTGCAATGCGCATAATATGTTTGGTATCCATTTCCATGATCAATAATTACTAAATTACCATATGACCCTTTCCATCCTGCATAAGTTACAGTACCTGCAGCTGCTGCATGAATAGGAGTACCTAAAGAAGTTGCAATATCTAATCCAGTATGAAAACCTGAACTTCTATATCCGTATTTTGATGTTATAGTTCCAGAAACAGGTTTTACAAAAAGACCTACGTTCACTTGTGTATTTGCCTCAGACTGAGTACTCTTAGAAAATGTTGATGTCGTAGCAGAATTTCTAGATGTAGTAGTACTTCTAGAAGTAACTTTTGACTGTTCATATTCAGTAACCTTTTTTGTAACATCCTCATTAATAGTTGCTTTAGCAAGCTCCTGAGTAGCTACAATACTTTCTAAGTCTTTCTGATTTTTATATTCCTCTTCTATAGCTAAATCCAACTCTAAGTCAGATTTCAAATTATTCTTTATTTCAGATATAATATTTTCAGCTTCTTCTTGAGTATTAACTTCAGCTTTAGTTTCTCCATCAAGCTTTATTGCATAAATTCTACATGTTATTTCTGAAGATTCTTTAATTGCTAAAAGAACATCTTCTTCATTAGTATCTTTTATATTACTTACAAACTCTAATTCATATTCTGGCATTTGGGGAATAACTATAGAAACTATATTTCCTTCTATATCATCTTGATATGAAATAATCTTTTCCTGCATAGAATCTATACTTTCAATATATCCTAAAACTTCTCCATCTAGCGTAACTTTGTAAACCATCCTATATTTTTTAGAAATAATAGCTATTATAATCAAAAGAGCTATTGCTAATAGTATTGTAATCTTTAGTAAATTTTTTCCGTAATATTTTATAACTTTAACTATAGTATTACACTCTCCTTTTCTTAATTTTTACATGTCACATAAATTTAATTATACCACTATTATAGACATTTTTCAAACAAATTATTCCTTTTTATCCAACCAATCCAGACTTGACTAATAAAAAATAAGACTTAATTTTAAAAAAATTAAATCTTATCTCTAATTTTCTCTTTTTTTCTCTATTTTTCTCTTTTTTACAAATTGAAACAGCTCTCTTTTCCTCATTTTTATTTTATATTTTTCTTCTATTTATTACATATGTACTACCCATTATAGACTTAGCCTGATGTTTCACCTGAGCACCAATTTCCCCTATCTCCAAAGTACTCTTAAATCTTCCATAGTCTATTTCTACTACACCGATAGATATAGAAGTAAGTGGAAACTGTTCTATAATTCCCCTTCTATTAGCCACTTCTATATAACCCTTTTCAATATCTTCCTCAGTATAAAAATTCAAAACATCCCTATCAAATTCTTCAATAATATCTTGACATAATTTATCATAATCTGTTTCTGCAACAATTGCAACAAAATCATCGCCGCCAATATGTCCAACAAAATTATCAGAAATACTAATTTCGTGCACATTACTTACAATAACCTTTGATGTGAATTTAATTATTTCATCACCATTTGAGAAACCATATATATCATTATATGCTTTAAAATTGTCTAAGTCCAAATATAAAATAGCAAATTTCTCCCTATTTAACAACCTTCTCTTCATCTCAGTCTGTATCTGAACATTTCCTGGAAGACCTGTGAGAGGGCTTACTCTTCTATTAGTATGAAGCAATCTTATTACATTCTTTATAGTATAATACAAATATTCCTTATCTACAGGTTTAACAATAAAATATTCAATAGACTGCTCTAAAATAGAAATCCTATGTTCTTTATCCCAATTAGATGATAATACTATAATTGGAGTAATACTATTATCCTCATTTGTCCTTATATTATTACACAATTTTACTATATCAAAATTTATTGTATCTTCATCTATAATAATCATATCAGGAATATTTCTTAAAGCAACATTTAATTCTTCAGTTTTTACACTTCTAAACTGATAATCCATTTCATTTTTAAACATTTCTTTTAAACAATTCATTGTATTATCAGTATTATCAATAATGAAAATATCTTGTATCATCTTTTTCTCCTCTAAATTCTACTTCTTATACTGTATTAGCCCTTTTTGTTAGACGTTCTCTTATCTTTAATATATTTAAAAATTCTTTCAGACTTCATACTAGGAAAAGCAGTTCTAATTCTTTTAGTCTGTTGTTCAATTTTATCTATCAAATCCTGTCTCCTCTTTTTCAACTCTAATAAAGCAAGTTTATTTTTTCTTTTTATTCTTACAATTCCCTTTAACATTGTCTTTTTATTAACCTTTGTAATAGAATCCAAATTTGGCAGACTTTCTCTTATTTTTTTATTTAAATCTTCTAAATCAGATAATTTAACATTTAATTTTATTAATTTAATAGATGTCACTATAGTATCAACTAATATATATCCACCTACAATCACTGTAAATAATATTGACACTTTGTCTGGAATATAATTAATTAAATTTTCAAAAATTGGATGAATTATTTTTATAAATATAATTCCTAATATTCCCCAATATATAGAATTAATTAGACATACTCTACCCTTAATATTAAACTTTTTTTCCGAATAATCCCAATATTTTGTTTTAAAAATCAATTCTAAAAGCACTCCTGCGAAATACTCTAATACTGACAATATAACAAAATTAAATATAAAAAGTAATATATAATTATCTTGAAATCTATCTAAAACTAAATACATTATAAGAGCGCCATATCCATAAATAGGACAAAAAGGTCCCGCCAAAAAACCACTATTTACAAACTTTTTTTGATATACCGTCTTATAAACAGATTCCAGAATCCATCCGAAAAATGAGTATATTATAAAATAATTAATAATTGTTATTATATTCATCCGTTTACTCTTTCTCTATTTTGCTGGATAATAAATTTTTCAGAACGGCAACACTTTAGTATCATATATTTCTATAGTCTCACCGTTGGAATACATTTCAAAACTAAATTAGCAAAATATCCTTCTTAATAATAGCATCTTTCCATACAAAACAAAATTATATAATTTAACTCTTAATCTAAGGATTGTACGTGCAAACACCTTCTTGTTCAGCAAACACTTCATCATTTGTAGTAAAAGCAGAAACTTTTATTTTATTTTCCCCTTCAACAGTTGGAATATAAAATTTAAATTCTGTCATTTCCTCAGGATTATCAAATTCACTTGCAAAAACTTCTCCATTTAATTCATACTGTACCTTTTTTAGTCCTAATTCACTAGTTATTGTGACATATATTTTACTATAATCTGTTTCTGCAACCATTTCAATTTTAGGCGTTTTTAAAACTTTTACATTAGATTTTACAGCCGTATTATTACTTGTATCAACTGCACAAACAGTAATTTCACTCTCATCAGAATCGATTTCCAATTCACATTCTATTTTTTTACTATCATCACCTTCAGTAGCATATATAGTTTTCTCTTCCTCATCGCCAATTCTATAAGTTATATATGATAAAGCAGTCTCGTCAGTTGCAACAATTTTTATAGGATTTCCTGTAATAATATCAATCTTAGGCTCAACAGTATCTATACCTTTTTCTGAATAATACGAATTTTCAAAAACAGCCTCTACATTATTTATATCCCTTGCAATAACTTTTAATGTATGCTCCTCAGCTAATACTCCAACTTTATCTATAACAATTGAATTTTCACCTTTTCCCTTTATAACTTTAGGATCTCCATCATCCCATTGATATGTTACCTCTTCTATAGCCTTATCATGATTAACTTCAATTGTTAATAAATCATCATTATTAGTTACAGTAATAACAGGTTTAGTTATTACTTCCTCTTTATCATTTTTATTGTTTCTATACAAAGCATATGAACCATCTACAATTAAAACAATACCAAAAATTAGTATTATAATAGAAAAAACTCTTATAATCTTTCTAATATCACCTAAACTTTTTGGAATACTTTTCTTCTTAGGACCACTATGATCCAATATCTGATTCAAAATATATCACCCCATTTTCATAATTTATATTATAACATAACAAAAATTTGATGTAAATATTTAATTAAAAACAAACATGGTAATTTGATTACTGGATAATTGTTTTCAACATAAATCCTTTATGAAATAGCTTTAGAGCCCTTTAGCAATGGGCTGTCAGCGAAGCTGACTGGGGGTTCTTAAAGGTTTGCTTTATGAGATAAGACCACTCCCTTGGTAAATGAGGTTTCTTGAAAACCCTTGAAGTCTTTATATAGTAAGAAAAACTGTGCTTTGTGATTTGTAAACCATTTTCCAGTAACGGTAATTTAATTAATTTTCCAAAAAATAAATCATAAAATCTCCCTAAAAAAATAAGGCTATTTATACAATTATAAATAACCTCAATATAAATTCTCAATTTTTTATCTGTACTTCTAGTTAACAATTTGAACAGGTACATATCTTACTCCCCAACTCAATGCTTCAGCATGATTACTGAAATAAATATCAATTCTATTTCCTTTAATTGCACCACCTGTATCTTCTGCCGTATAAATATGACCATTTATATTAACACTTGAACCAAGGGGAATAACACTCGTATCAACTGCAATTGTACGACCCGCAGTAGCTTTAGTTCCACTAGCAGTTATCCCATTTGCATAACTACCACAACATTGTCTACAAGCACAATATGCAGTAACTTTAAATACAGTACCTGAAGTTGGAACTGCTGTTGTTGCTACTGTAGAATCTGTTCTCGAACCAGATCTTGAAGTAGTTTTCACAGACAATTGAACTATCTTATTAACAGGCTCTTGTATAATTTCTTCTGATAATTGTGTTCTTTCAACTTCAACATCATCTTGGTATTTAATTTTATAAGTTATTTCCTTAATTCCATTTTTGCCTTCTTGAATCACTTTGTTTACTTTCTCTCCATCTTCTGAAGACTCGACCTCTTTTGTTATAGTTTCAAAAGGAATTTCCTCTTGCTCTTTAACAATTTTTTCTACTATTGATGAATAAGAACTTAAAATCTCTGAAGTCTCAATTAGATCATTTTCTACTTCTTCATCAGTTCCTCTAGTAATAGTAATCACTCTATTTCCATCAATATTTTCATCCAATCCTGGTGTTACTTTTTCATCATCTAATAAAATAATATTATTTTCTTCTAAAATTTCAGAAACTTTTGCTTTAGAAGTAATAACAGTTAATTCTGTATTATCAAAAAAAATAATTGTCACACTGTTTAATTTAGAAGTACCTGCTAAAACTCCTGCACCTAATAAAATAATTAATATAATCGCTATAACTGCAATTCTTTTAATTATTCCACAGGATAAACTTTCATCTTTTTTCATATATCCCTCCTTAAAGCGACATACAAATTATAGCATTTTTGTTGTATTTTGTCAAATTTTCTATTAACTCTATGTATATCCTTTTAATAATATTATATGCAAGCTTGTACAGATTTATCACTTTTAGTTGTCAAAAAAATTTTTTTATGCTATTATATTTTTATAATAATATTAAATTTATATAATATTAATTATATAAAAAGGAGGATTCATTATGCCATTTATTATAATACTAATAATAATCGCAGTAATTATAATTGGAATTATTTCAATCTATAATTCCCTTGTTAGTTTGAGAAATCAAGTAAAAAACGCATGGAGCCAAATTGATGTACAATTACAAAGAAGATTTGATTTAATTCCTAATTTAGTAGAAACAGTAAAAGGATACATGAACCATGAGGAAACTGTATTGACAGATATCGCAGAACTTAGAACTTCATGGGCAAAAGCTTCTACTATTCAAGAAAAATCTGAACTTAATAATCAATTATCAAATACATTAAAAACAATTATGGCTGTTTCAGAAAATTATCCAGATTTAAAAGCAAATCAAAACTTTATTGCCTTGCAAGAAGAATTGCAAAATACTGAAGATAAAATTTCAAATTCAAGACAGATATATAACAATATTACTACAACATATAATACAAAATTAGAAATTTTCCCTTCAAACTTAATTGCATCTTGTTTCCATTTTACTAAAGAGGAATTATTTAAAACAGATTCAGAAGATGCTAGAAAAAATGTAAAAGTTTCTTTTGATAACTAACTTCTTATATTTCTTGCACACAATTTTTTTAGAAAATTGTGTGCATTGTTTTGCCGAATGCTTTATTTAATAAGAATTTTGTA
>CAYOBB010000041.1:0-3392 GCA_964402195.1 uncultured Clostridium sp.
GGGCGAACGAGTTCGCCCGCAAAATGAAAAATACATTTCAAGAGTGTTGATTTTCTCAAGCTTAGTGTGTAAATTTTTTCATATATGTTTTACAGAAGTGATATAGTAAACATAAAACTATATTGCTTCTTTTTTATTAAATTCTCAAAGTGCATTGAATTTTATATTTCTAGATATTTAGTATATCTTTCACCAAATAGGCTTATAACCTGAGATTGTATTGTTTTCCAATTTTATGTTGGCTTTTTCCATTTTTCTTTTAATTCGCGTATTCTTAAATATCTTTATCGTTTTTTTATTAATCTGTTACTAATTTGATAGTTCTACATAAGTTTAGATGAGTTTTAAAAATCTATTTAAACCTTAGAATAGAACACAATACAGCTTAAATCATGTTTTAAGAAAAAAATAGGAAAAAAACATAAAACTGACCAGTCAGAATAATGAAAAAAGTTCCAAAAAAGTATATAAATAACTTATTAAAAAAGGAGTATTTATTGCTTTATGAATTCAATAAAGATTTTAGGAAATGGAATTTATTTACCTAAAAAGAAAGTATTAAATGAAGAATATAATAGAAAATTTAATTTGAGCGAAGAATGGATAGAAAAAAGAACAGGAATACAAAAAAGATATTATACAAATGAAGAAACTATAGATGAAATGGCAGTTTTAGCTAGTAAAGATGCTATAAAAAATTCAAATATTGATAAAGAAGAAATTGATATTATTGTGGTTTCAACTACTTCAAGTAAAAAGCTTATGCCTGGTATTTCTTATGATGTTCAAAAAAAGTTAGATATAAAAAAGTGCATTTGTTTAGATGTTTTAGCAGGATGTAGTGGATATATAAATGCATTTGACATAGTAAGAAAATATATAGCTATTGGAGAAGCAAAAAAGCGGATTAGTTATAGGAGTAGAACAAATTTCTAAATACTTAGATTATGAAGATATAAATACAGCAATTATTCTAGGAGATGGAGCAGGAGCTACGATAATTGGAAAGACAGAAGATGAAAAAATATATAAACAAAAAATAGAAAGCATAGCTCAAGAAGGAGATTTTTTAACTTGTCATAATTATGAAAAATTATATATGGATGGTAAAAAAATATATAAATTTGGAATAAGTAAACCAGTAGAAAATATAAAGAAACTTCTAGAGCAAAATAATGAAGATATTAAAAATATAAAATACATTGTACCACATCAATCAAATATAAGAATATTGGAAAATATGGCTAAGAAATTAAATATAGATATGAGTAAAATGTATACTAATTTAAAAGATGTGGGAAATACATTTTGTGCAAGTATACCAATAGCTTTGTATGAAATGTATGAAAGAAATCTTTTAAAAGAAGGAGATAAAATTATTTTACTTGGATATGGCGGTGGTCTAAATTTAGGTAGTATCTTAATTGAGATTTAAAAAAATATAGAGAAAGATAATATAAACGCTATAATAGCAAATAGGTTGTTTATTATAAATACTTCTAAGATATAACTTTAAGAAAAGTATAATTTTAAAATAAATAATTGTTAATAAAAATGAAAGGAAGATAAAATGAAATTAGGATTCGTATTTCCAGGACAAGGATCACAATTTGTAGGAATGGGAAAAGATTTATATGATGAATATGAAGAAATAAGAAATGTATATAAAAAGGCAAGTAATATATTAGAAATAGATATAGCAAAATTAACATTTGAATCTAAGGAAGAAGAATTAATGCAAACAAAAAATACCCAAATATGTATAGCTGTAATGAGTTTGGCAATATCTAAATTACTAGAGGTAAAAGGCATTGAAGCAAATATATCAGCAGGCCTTAGTTTAGGAGAATATTCAGCTTTAGCTTATAGTAATATGATAAGTTTTGAAGATGCAGTAAAAGTCATAAGGAAAAGAGGAGAACTTATGCAAGAGTTTGTACCAAAAGGAAACTGGTCAATGGCTGCTGTTATAGGTTTAGAGAATAAAAAGGTAGATGAGTTATGCAAAAGTATTACATCAGGATTTGTAGTTCCAGCTAATTATAATTGTCCAGGGCAAGTAGCTGTTTCAGGTGAAAAATCAGGAGTAGATGAGGTAATACAAAAAGCAAAAGATTTTGGAGCCAAAAGAGCTATAGAACTTAAAACTAGTGGACCTTTCCATACATGTAAATTAGAAGAAGCGTCAAAGAAATTAAGAGAAGAGCTAGAAAAGGTAGAGATTAATATAAGCCCACGAAAGGTTATAAAAAACTTAGATGCAAAAGAATATAAAGAAGATGATGATATTAAAGAAATATTAGCAAAACATGTAATGAGTCCAGTTAAATTTGGAGAATCAATTGAGAATATGATAAATCAAGGAGTAGATACTTTTGTAGAAATAGGTCCAGGAAAAGTCTTATCTGGATTTATTAAAAAAATAAATAAAGATGTAAAAATATATAATATTCAAGATATAGATTCATTAAATAATTTTTTAACATTGTAGGATAGTATAGTATGCGACTCGGAAAAAAATAAACACATTTTAGACACTGTAGGGGCAGGTTTCCATGCCTGCCCGAAAAATAAAAAATAATCAGGAGGTTTTTATGGATAACAGAGTAGCTTTAATCACAGGAGGTTCTAGAGGAATTGGAAAAGCAATAGCATTAGAACTTGCAGACAATGGGTATGATATTGTAATTAACTATAGAACAGTAAATGATGAACTAGAAAATCTAAAAAAGGAAATAGAGTCAAAAAAAGTAGAGTGCTTTTTAGTATATGGAGATGTTTCAAAGTTCGAAGATTGCGAAAATATGATAAAAAAAGCAATAGAGAAGTTTGAAAAAATAGATGTTTTGGTAAATAATGCAGGTATTACGAAGGATGGATTAATAATGAGGATGAAAAAAGAAGATTTTGAATCTGTTATTGATATTAATCTTACTGGAACTTTTAATGTAACTAGAAATGTAATTCCATATATGATGAAACAAAGAAATGGAAGAATTATAAACTTATCTTCAGTTGTAGGTGTCTCAGGAAATGCAGGTCAAACAAATTATTCAGCTTCTAAAGCTGGAATTATAGGTTTTACCAAAAGTTTAGCGAAAGAAGTTGCAAGTAGAAATATATTAGTAAATGCGATAGCACCAGGATTTATTGAGACAGATATGACAAGTGTATTATCTGACCAAGTAAAGGAAGCTATACTAAAGCAAATTCCATTAAAAAGAATGGGTGAGGCAAATGAAATTGCAAAGTTAGTTAAATTTTTAGCATCAGATGATAGCAGATATATTACTGGGCAGGTTATAAATATTGATGGTGGAATGGTAATGTAGGAAAATATATAATTTAAAATTTATTCTATATACGCGATGAAAATGGAATAGACACATATA
>CAYOBB010000041.1:3492-8218 GCA_964402195.1 uncultured Clostridium sp.
GGGCACAAGTTAGCGACGTGCCTAAAAGAAAATTATAAAAAGAATTTTCAAAAGCAAGTAATACTAGGAAAATAAGATAAAAATGACGAGATTGTACATAGGTACATCGAGGAATTTTTATTGAAATTTGACAACGTAGTACGAAGCTTTTCAAAATTCGGAAGGAGAAAGTATGAATAGAAGAGTAGTAATAACAGGTCTAGGAGCTATAACTCCAATAGGAAATACTGCAGATGAATTTTGGAAAGGATTAGTAGAAGGAAAATGTGGGATTGATGAAATCACATTATTTGATACTACAGATTTTAAAGTAAAACTAGCAGGTGAAGTAAAGAATTTTAAAGTAGAAGAATATTTTGATAGAAGAGAAGCCAAAAGACTAGATAGATATTCTCATTTAGCACTAGTTGCAGCACGTGAACTTATGAAAGATAGTAAATTAGATGTTGAAAAAATTGATGCTACAAGATTTGGTGTTGCAGTAAGTTCTGGAATAGGTGGACTTCAAACAATAGAGAATAATAAAGCTATATTAATAGAAAAAGGACCTGATAGAGTATCTCCAATGTTTATACCAATGAGTATAAATAATATGGCAGCAGGTAATATTGCAATAGAAGTAGGGGCAAAGGGCGAGTCTTTTTGTATGACTACAGCATGTGCGAGTGCAACACATACAATAGGAGAATGTTTTAGAATAATAAAACACGGATACCAAGATGTAATGATAGCAGGAGGAACAGAAGCCAGTATTACTCCAATTGGAATAGCGGGATTTACAAATATAAAAGCACTATCACAAAATCCTGATAAAACAAGAGCAAGCATACCTTTTGATAAAGAAAGAAGCGGATTTATAATGGGTGAAGGAGCTGGACTTCTTTTATTAGAAGAATTAGAACATGCTAAAAAAAGAGGAGCTAAAATATACGCAGAAGTTGTTGGATATGGAGCTACATCTGATGCTTATCATATTACATCACCAGCTCCAGATGGAGAAGGTGCAGCTAGAGCAATGGAAAATGCAATAAAAGAAGCTAATATTAAACCAGAAGAAGTTACATATATTAATGCACATGGAACTGCTACTCATTTAAACGATAAGTACGAAACAATAGCTGTAAAAAAAGCTTTTGGAGATGCTGCTAATAAAGTAATGATGAGTTCAACTAAAGGTCATACTGGACATTTATTAGGTGCTGCTGGAGGAATTGAAGCTGTAGCATGTGTAAAGACAATAGAAAATAATATGATACCACCTACAATAGGATATAAAGTTCCAGATGAAGAATGTGATTTAGATATTGTTCCAAATAAAGCTAGAAAAGTAGATGTAAAATATGCTATGTCAAATTCTTTAGGATTTGGAGGACATAATGCTTCTATTTTATTAAAGAAATATGAGAAATAAATACAAATTTAAGAAAAATATATTATTTTATATGCCTTGTGTGTCGCAACCTTTAATTTAAATAATTTAGAAGGTTGCTCCAATCGCACTCGTCATATAAATGACTCGTTTGATCGCTTACGCGGCATTAAAAAATAATATATTTTCTTAAATTCTTATATGTAGCAATTTTTTGACCTCATAGAGGAAAATGATTATAAATATATTATACGAGAAAGGATAATATTATGGAATATAAGCAAATTAAGAAATTGATGGATGATGTTGGAGAGTCTAAATTATCAGAAGTTGAAATAGAATTTCCGGACGGAACAAAAATAAGTATTAAGAAAAATGAAGCCAAAACAGAAATTATTAAAGAACAAGTAGGTATACAGCCACAAGTTATTCCTATCGTCCAAGAAAAAGAAAATATTGCAGAAAGTAAAAGCGAAAATAAAAAAGTAGAAGGAAATATAGTAAAATCACCAATGGTTGGTACATTTTATGCTAAATCTTCTCCAACAGCTGAAAATTTTGTAAGAAAAGGTTCTAAAGTTAAAAAAGGTGATACTCTATGTATAATAGAAGCTATGAAATTAATGAATGAAATTGAGTCAGAATTTGATGGAGAAGTTGTTGATATATTAGTAGAAAATGAAGAAATTGTAGATTTTGGAAAACCATTATTTGTAATAAGATAAATACATATATGATAAAAAAATAAAAACAAATGCAGATATTGTAGGAGCAGGACTTGTGTCTGCTAGAAAAAAGAGAGGAAAAATCCTCTCTTCGGAAATACATTATTCGGAAATCTTGATGATTTTGATATCATCATCAAGCACCTTTTTAGTTACTTTGTAGCCAAGCATAGAAATGATTTTTTTCTTAAGCTTGCTACTATATCCACGTTTAGGGATAGTAATCACCATTTCTTTAGAATAGTGATTAGAAACAATTTGCTTATGAACTAAATTAAGCAGTTCAAGCTGCTTAGAGGTGCCTTCCAATTGCTTCCGAATTTTGTTAATGTCATACATATAGTATGACCTCCTTTCTGTAATAAGATAATAACGTTGACATAATAATTATAACATAAAAAAATAAAAAAGAAAAGGATTTGATAAAAATGTTAGATATTAATGAAATTATGAAAATTATTCCACAAAGAGCTCCATTTTTAATGATAGATAAGGTGGAAGAATATGTTCCAGGAGAAAGTTGCATAGCATATAAAAATGTATGTATAAATGAACCTCATTTTCAAGGACACTTCCCAGGACAGCCTATTATGCCAGGAGTTTTAATAGTAGAAGCACTAGCTCAAACAGGAGCAGTAGCAATTCTTTCTATGGAAGAAAATAAAGGTAAAAATGTTTTATTTGGAGGAATTGATAAATTAAGGTTTAAAAAACAAGTAGTACCTGGGGATGTTTTAAAGCTAGAAGTAAAAATTATTAAGAAAAAAGGATCGATAGGAGTAGGAGAAGCAATAGCTACAGTAGACGGAAAAATAGCAGTAAAAGGAGAATTAACTTTTGCAATAGTAGGTTAAAAAATTGTTGTAGGGACAATCACTGATCGCCCGTTCTACAAAGAAATTACTTAAAGATAGATAAAGATAATTCTACAACAATCAAGCAATTGATAATCGTTTCTACAAATTAGTATGCATAGTACAAACAATAATAGAAAATGAAAGGAAAAAGAAATGTTAAAAAAAGTTTTAATTGCAAATCGTGGAGAAATTGCAGTAAGAATAATTAGAAGTTGTAGAGAACTTGGAATAAGAACAGTAGCTGTTTATTCAGAAGCAGACAAAAATAGTCTTCATAAACAGTTAGCAGATGAAGCTATATGTATAGGTCCAGCAGCTCCAGCTAAAAGCTATTTAAATATAAAAAATATACTAGAGGCAGCTAATGTTACAGGAGCTGATAGTATTCATCCAGGATTTGGATTTTTATCTGAAAATGCGATATTTGCAAAAATGTGTATGGAAAGTAATATAAAATTTATTGGTCCATCTTATGAAGTAATTAATTTAATGGGAAATAAAACAAATGCAAAAGAGTTAATGAAGAAAGCTAAAGTTCCAACAGTACCTGGTTCTGATGGAAGCTTAAAAAGTCTAGATGAAGCAATAAAGATTGCAAAAAAAGTAGGATATCCAGTAATGCTTAAAGCTTCTAGTGGTGGCGGAGGAAAAGGAATAAGACTTTGTAAAAGCGAAAAAGAACTTAAAAGTAATTATGATATAGTAAAACAAGAAGCAAAAGTATCATTTAATGATGATGAGTTATATTTAGAAAAATGTATAGTAAATCCAAGACATGTAGAAGTACAGATTTTAGCTGATGAACATGGAAATGTAATACATTTAGGAGAAAGAGATTGTTCTATTCAAAGAAGAAATCAAAAGATTTTAGAGGAAAGTCCATCAACTATATTAGATGATAATCTAAGAAAGAAGATGGGAGAAGCAGCAATAAAAGCTGCTAAAGCCTCAAAGTATGCTAGTGCGGGAACAATAGAATTTTTAGTAGATAAAGATAAGAACTTTTATTTCATGGAAATGAATACTAGAATTCAAGTAGAACATCCAGTTACAGAATGGGTAACAGGAGTTGATATTGTAAAAGAACAATTAAAGATAGCATCTGGAGAAATATTAGATTATAGACAAGAAGATATAAATGTAAAAGGACACAGTATTGAATGTAGAATAAATGCTGAAAATCCTAAAAAGAATTTTAGACCATCACCAGGAGAAATTAAAGAATTAAATCTTCCAGGAGGAAATGGAGTAAGAGTCGATACTGCTGTTTATACAGGATATAAGATTCCACCAGTATATGATTCAATGATTGCAAAAATAATAGTATATGGAAAAGATAGAAAAGAAGCTATTTCTAAAATGAAAAGGGCACTAGAAGAATGTGTAATTGAAGGAATAGACACAAATATTGATTTTCTATATAAGATTTTAGATAATCAAAATTTTGATGAAGGAAATTTTGATACATCTTTTATAGAAAAAGAATTTAATTTATAGAAAATGATAAATTTGTTATAAACAATGCATGTTCGGGACTTATATCTATTTTCACTAAGAAAAATAATAATCAATTTATAAGGAGTAAATAATGGTTATTGATAAAATAAAAAAGAGACAAAAAGGAATAGAAAATGAAAAGAATAATGTAGATATTCCAGTAGGAAAATGGGTTAAATGTAATAAATGTGGAGAAATAATATATAAAGAAATTTTGCATGAAAATTATAGTATTTGTCCAGTATGTAATAATCATTTGCGTTTATCAGGAAGAAGAA
>CAYOBB010000042.1:0-7953 GCA_964402195.1 uncultured Clostridium sp.
AATTTAAAGAAAGGAGTGTATGGTTTATTTAAGTTATTAAATATATCATACAAGGTATATATGAGAGAAACAGAAATTAATAAAATTATATTTGAAAGAATATCAAACATAGAAGATAATTTAGAAGAAATTAATGTAAATCTTCAAATATTGTTAGAAGAAAAAGAAGATAATAGAAATGAACAATTATTATTAATGACAAGATTTGAGAATTTAGCAGATTTTATAAAAAATCAATATAATATAGTTATAGAAGAAAATGAACAATATCTTTCAGAAGATTTAGAAAATGAAAATTAGTATATTAATACGTTTTATATGTATAGAATGAAATATCAATATAAGATTGGCTAAAAAATAGAATAATTTATTTTTAGCTAGATTAAAAAAAGCTATGTATTATCTTGATCTAATATATAAAATTAAGAAAGGGAATTCATTAATATGAAAATAACAGATGATGATATAAAAATTTTAGAAAAAATAGCTAAAGACGTTAGAAAAAGTATAATAGAGGAAGTATATTTAGCTAAATCTGGACACCCAGGAGGAGCGTTATCTTGTACAGATATATTAGTTTCATTATATTTTAATCAAATGAATATAAATCCAGAAAAATCAAATGATGAGAATCGTGATAGACTTGTATTATCAAAAGGTCATGCTTGTGCTGCTCTATATGCAACATTAGCTCATAGAGGATATTTTGATAAAGAACTATTAAAAACATTTAGAAAATTAGGAAGTAGTTTGCAAGGTCATCCAGACAAAAATAAGTTATCAGGAATAGATATGAGCTCAGGTTCATTAGGTCAAGGTTTATCTGTTGCAAATGGTATGGCAATATCATCCAAGTTAGATAGTAAAGGATTTAGAGTCTATTGTTTAGTAGGAGATGGTGAAATTCAAGAAGGACAATTTTGGGAAGCTGCAATGACATCGAGTCATTATAAATTAGATAATTTATGTGTTATTATAGATAAAAATAATCTGCAAATAGATGGTGAAACTAGAGATGTTATGAATATAGATCCATTAAATAAGAAAATGGAGAGTTTTGGTTTCGAAGTTTTAGAAATTAATGGAAACAACATAGATGAAATTATAACTGCTCTTCAAAAAGCAAAGACAATAAAAAATAAACCTACTGCAATTATTGCACACACGGTAAAAGGAAAAGGTGTATCTTTCATGGAGAACATTTCCCAGTGGCATGGAAAAGCACCGAATGAAGAAGAATATGAAAAAGCGATAAAAGAATTAGTGTAAAATAAATTATAAAAACAATAATCAAATAAATACAAATGGTGTAGGGTACAAGATAGCACCGTGCCCTTAAATTATTGAGAAAAGGTGAAGAATACATGAATATAGAAAATAAAAAAGCAACAAGAGAAAGTTATGGAGAAGCATTAGTAACTTTAGGAAAGAAAAATAAAGATATAATAGTTTTAGATGCTGATTTATCAACTGCTACAAAAAGCGATATATTTAAAAAGGAGTTTCCAGATAGATTTTTTGATATGGGAATTTCAGAACAAGATATGATGGGAACAGCAGCGGGAATGGCTACATGTGGGAAAATACCATTTGCAAGTACATTTGCAGTTTTTGCAGCTGGTAGAAGTTATGATCAAATTAGAAATTCTATATGTTATCCAAAATTAAATGTAAAAATTTGTGGTAGTCATGCAGGCGTGGCAGTAGGTGAAGATGGAGCTACACATCAAATGCTAGAAGATATAAATATTATGAAGGCACTTCCTAACATGACAATCTTATCTGTTTCGGATGATATAGAAACAAAATGGGCGGTAGAAGAAGCTTCAAAAATAGAAGGCCCTGTGTATATAAGAACTTGTAGAGCAAAGTCACCAATCATATATGGAGAAAATCATAAATTTGAATTAGGAAAAGCTATAGTATTTGGAGATGGATCAGATGCTACTGTATTTTCTACAGGAGTAACAGTTAGCGAAAGTTTATTAGCTAAAGAAGAATTAGAAAAACAAGGAATACATATAAGAGTCGTAGATATTCATACAATAAAGCCTATTGATAAAGAAACAATAATAAAATGTGCAAAAGAAACTAAAAAACTAATATCAATAGAAGACCACAATATAATAGGAGGTTTAGGAAGTTCTATATCAGATGTTTTAACCGAAAATTATCCACAAAAATTACATAAAATGGGGATAAATGACAGGTTTGGGGAATCTGGAACAACTACAGAATTAATGAAAAAATTTAAAATCACAAAAGATGATATTATAGAAAAAGTATTAGAAGATAGGTAAAATAATAAAAGCTGAAAAGAAATGTAGAAACTAAAAAAATTAGATGAACTAAGACAAACTGCAAATGTTTATATAGAAGAAAAACTTAAATAAAGATGGTATAGTATTATGTGCCATCTTTAAATTTTGATTAGTAACCACAATATTATTAATTTTCAAAATTTTCTATTGCAATTATTATTTATTATTGTTATCATAATAATGAATATATATTTATATTTATTATAAAAACTAAAAAATTAAATTACTGTACTAAATATAAGGAGCAGAAGATGATAGAATTTAAAAATGTAAGTAAAGTTTATGAAACAGGAACTGAAGCTGTACACAAAGCTAACTTTAAAATAGACAAAGGTGAATTTGTATTTTTAGTAGGTGCATCTGGTTCAGGAAAATCCACATTAATTAAGCTAATATTAAAAGAAGAAGAGCCCACAAGAGGAAGTATAATAATAAATGGGAAAGACACCACTTTTTTAAAACCTAAAAGAGTGCCTTTCTTAAGAAGAAGTATGGGAGTAGTTTTTCAAGATTTTAGACTCCTTCCAGATAAAACAGTATATGAAAATGTTGCATTTGCTATGTATATAGTAAATGCAACACCAAGGCATATTAGAAGACAAGTTCCCATGGTTTTATCACTTGTAGGACTTAGTGCAAAAGCTAAAATGTATCCAAATGAATTATCAGGAGGAGAGCAACAAAGAGTTTCATTAGCAAGAGCACTAGTAAATAATCCTTCTATGATTATTGCAGATGAGCCTACAGGAAATCTAGATCCAGAAACAGCATGGGATATTATGAATTTATTAAATGATATTAATTTAAGAGGAACAACAGTAGTTGTTGCAACACATGCCAAAGATATAGTAGATAACATGAAAAAGAGAGTAATACAAATTGATAAAGGAAATATCATAAGAGATGATGTAAAGGGTGGTTATGGTGAGATATAATATATTAAGTTATCATATAGGTGAAGGAATAAAAAATGTATTTAAAAATAAAAAATCAACAATTGCTTCTCTTGGAATTATGATTTGTACAATGTTTATGTTTGGAGTATTTTTTGTAATAGGACAAAATATTAATAACATTATGCAAACAATTGAGAAAGAACAAGGAATACAAGTATTTATTATAAATGAAGCAACATCAGATGAAGTAGAGGAAGTTAAATATTTAATTAGTACTATAGATGGTGTTGATACGGCTGAGATATTTACAAAACAACAAGCGCTAGATCAAATGAAAGAAAGATTGAAAGATAATAAAGATTTATTAAAAGGATATGAAGGGGATAATAATATTTTCCCTGATTCAGTTGTAGTAAAATTAAAAGATTTAGAAAAGAGTGCAGAAGTTCAAGAACAAATTAATAAAATTGAAATTGATGGAAAAAAATATGTAAAAAGTATTACAAGTAGTGATGAAACAATAAATGCTTTAATAAATATAGCAAATGGAATAAGATTAGTTACTGGAGTTATATTAGTATTACTTATTGCAATTTCAATATTTATAATATCAAATACAATTAAATTAACTGTTCATGCAAGAAGGAAAGAGATTTCTATTATGAAATATGTTGGAGCTACAAATTCGTTTATACGATGGCCATTTATTGTAGAAGGTATTATAATAGGAATATTATCAGCATTAATTACAATATTAATTATTGCAGGTATATACCAGTTGATATCAAAAAAAATAATAGAAGTATTTTTGAATTTAAATTTAGGAGTAAGTTTATTACAATTTAGTGATATGTTTACTTTAATTTTTATTGTATATATAGCTTTAGGTATAGGTATAGGAGTTATAGGAAGTATGATATCAATGAAAAAGTACCTAGAAGTATAGTAACCTAAAAATAAAGGAGAGATAAATGAAAAAAACTATAAATAGAGCTGCTTTTACAATTGGTTTTATGCTCTTAATATTATTTTGTTTATCTTGTTATTCTTTTTCGGAAAATTCAAGCAATTTAAAAACACAGCAAGACCAATTAAATGAACAAATAGAGGCATCGAATATAGAGCTAGAATTAGTTCAAGAAGATCTTTCGAGTTTGGTATATGAAATTTCTGAATTAAATGATAAAATTGTTACTCAAGAGATTGAAATAGAACAACTAGCTGAGCAGGAATTAGCTCTAAAAGGGCAAATTGAAACTACAGAAGCAGAATTAGAAATTGCTACTGAAAAATTTAATAATCAAGAAGAAATGCTAGAAAAAAGATTAGTGGCGATGTATGAGGCTGGAGAAACAAATTATTTAGATGTATTATTAACTTCAAAATCAATAACAGAATTTATATCAAATTACTATATGATTTCTGAAATTATAGCTTCTGATACAGAATTACTGGAAACTGTTAAAGAGAAAAAAGAAGAATTAGAAATAAGTAAATTAAACTTAGAAAAAGCTAAAAAAGAATTAGCAGATTCTAGAGAAAGTCAAGAGAAAAAAACAGTTTCTTTAGAAAATATGAGAGTCATAAAAAATAGCTATATAAGTCAGTTATCAGAAGAAGAAAAAAGCATTCAATCTGAAATAGCTGAATATCAGTCAGCTGTGAAAAGAGTAGAGGCTGAGATTGTAACTGCTGCAAATCTTAATATTGGTAGTGACTATGTAGGAGGAGTAATGGCTTGGCCAGTGCCGGGATATACTAGAATTACATCTGAATACGGTATGAGAACACATCCTATAACAGGTGTATATAAACTTCATACAGGCATAGATATATCTGCTCCAATTGGTGCAAACTTTATCGCTGCTAATGATGGAGTTGTAGCAAAAGCAGAATATAATACAGCTTATGGAAATATGGTTTTAATTAATCATGGAGGAGGAGTTTCTACTTTATATGCACATGGGTCAGAAATAATGTGTGAAGTTGGACAAGAAGTAAAAAGAGGAGATGTAATATTAAAAGTAGGTTCAACAGGATATTCTACAGGTCCACATGCTCACTTTGAAGTAAGGATAAATGGTCAATATCAAAACCCATTGCCTTATATTACATCAACATCGGAAGAAACAGATGATAGCCAAGAATAACAAATGAATATGGAGGAAAAGATGAAACTAAAAATAAGTTCTAAATTTATAATTACATTCATAATGATAATTATACTAGCTTTTTTATGTAATAGAATTATAGCACTTGCTGTATCACAATCTGATCTAAATGAAAAGAATAAACAGATTGAAGAAACAGAAGCAGAAATATCAGATGTTAAAAAAGAGATGTCAACTACAATGCAAGAAGTTCAAGAATTAGTAGGACAAATATCTGAATATGAAACAGAAATAGCAAGCTTAGATACACAAATAGAGGAAATTAATACAAATATTGATGAAACTGAGAAGAATCTGGAGAAAACGCAAAAAGAATTAGAAGAAAAACAAAAATTATTAGATCAGAGGTTAGTAGCTTTGTATGAGACAGGAAATACTACATATATTGATGTTTTATTAAGTTCAAAAGGAATTACAGATTTTATATCAAATTACTATTTAATTGAAGAAATAGCTTCTTATGATACTGAACTTATACAAACAGTAGAAAAAGCAAAACAGGAAATAGAAGAAGCAAAAGAACAGCTAGAGAATAGCAAGGCAGAGTTAGAAGCTACTAAAGAAAAACAAGTTGCTAAACAAAATGCATTATCTGTAGTAAAAAATGAAAAAGAAAGCAAAGTTTCAAGTTTATCTGAAGAAGAAAAACAATTAGAAGCAGAGCTTACACAATTTGAAAAAGATAAACAAGATATAACTAATCAATTAGTAGCTTACCAGAAACAAAATAATTCAGGAGGTTCAGGTACATCTAGTACTACAGTAATTGTACCTTCTACTCCAAGTGCGTGTGGATACATATTTCCAGTAGCAGGACTTTCACAAGCTAACATAAATAATAAAACATATCCATCTTATGCTGGTCATACTGGTGTTGATATAAATATAAATGTTGTAGGTAAAAGTGTAGTTGCAGTAAAGGATGGAACAGTTGTAACATCAACTGCTATAAGAAATTCAGATGGAAGTTACAGAAGTTATGGAGAATATATAGTTATAGATCATCATGATGGAACAATGACTTTATATGGACATATGCGTGCTGGATCACGTACGGTTCAATCAGGGCAAACGGTATCGCAAGGTCAAGTAATAGGTATAGTAGGTTCAACAGGAAATTCTAGTGGAGACCACCTTCACTTTGAGGTAAGAGTAGGAGGATATCCCGTAAATCCATTTCCATATTTACCTTAATAAAAATAATATATTTTAAAATAACAATTATTGACCAATTATATATGTAAATAATTTATTGTATAGGCGAGCCTTGCTCGCCTTATCATTTAATGTAGAATATAGGAGGAAATTCAGCTTGGAAAGTAAAAAGAATAAATCAGAAATTTATAAAATTATAATTGCTATAATTATATCAGTAGCTGTTACTTTTTCAGTTACAATTTTTGGATATTATCATTATTTAGAAAAAAAGCGGAGCTTTGCTAGAATCTTATAAAGAAAGTGAAGATATAACAGAAAGCTTAAATGTTTTAAAAACATATATATCTAAATACTATAAAGGTGATATTAATGAAGATGATTTAAAAAATGCTGCTTTAAAAGGTTATGTTGATGGATTAGGTGATGAATATACAACTTTTTTAGATAGTAATGAATGGGAAGAATTATCATCAAGTCTATCAAATTATACTGGAATAGGAATATATATGTCACAACTTAAATCTACTGGAGAAGCAATAGTTTTAAGTACAGTTGGCGAAGAATCACCAGCAGAGAAAGCTGGAATAAAAGCAGGAGATATAATAATTGAAGTAGATGGTGAAAATGTTGAAGACAAAGAATTAGAATATATATCTTCAAAAGTAAAAGGGGAAGAGGGAACTTCGGTTAATATAAAAATAAAAAGAGAAGAAGAAAACTTAGATTTTACAATAGTAAGACAAAGTATAAAAATGTATGAAATAAAATCTGAAATGCTTGAAGATAATATAGGATATATAGATTTTGATTCTTTTACAGAAACAAGTTATCAAGAATTTAAATCAGCATATGAAAGTTTAGAAAAACAAGGAGCCCAAAAGTTAATCATAGATTTAAGAGATAATACAGGAGGATATGTTGAAGATGCATTAAATATAGCAGATATGATAGTTCCAAAAGGAGAGACTTTACTTATAACAGAAGATAAAGATGGAAATAAAGCATATGAAAAATCCCAAAATGATCCTAGTATAAATATGCCTATAGTAGTATTAGTAAATGAATATTCAGCTAGTGCATCAGAAATTCTAACAGGAATATTAAAAGATTATAATTTAGCAACAATAGTGGGAACAAATACTTATGGAAAAGGAGTTATTCAAAGTATAATTAGTAATGTGTTAGGTGGGGCTTTAAAAATAACTACAAGTGAATATTTTACTCCAAATGAAAATAAAATAAATGGAGTTGGAATTGAGCCAGACATAGTTATAGAAGTTCCAGAGGATAAACAAGATCAAATAGAGTTTGAAAAAGATGAAGACGTTCAACTTCAAAAAGCAATAGAAATATTAAAATAATATTTGTATGATACAAGGGGCTAGTATTGTTCTTCCAGAGTAATTT
>CAYOBB010000043.1:0-3587 GCA_964402195.1 uncultured Clostridium sp.
GAATAAAAATATATTATATAATTGGAGAATAAAAATATGCCAGATTTTGTACATTTACATGTCCATAGTGAATATAGTTTATTAGATGGAATGAGTAGAATTAAAGATTTACCAGTAAGAGCAAAAGAGCTTGGAATGAAAGCAATTGCTCTTACTGACCATGGCACAATGTTTGGTGCTGTTGATTTTTATAAAGAGTGTAAGAAAAATGATATAAAACCTATTATTGGTTGTGAAGTCTATGTTGCTCCTAGAACTAGATTTCAAAAAGAGCCTAATATAGATAGCGGATATAATCATCTGATTTTACTTGCCAAAAATAAGACAGGATACCAGAATTTAACTAAATTAGTATCACTATCGTATATTGAAGGTTTCTATTATAAGCCTCGTATTGACTTAGAAATATTAGAAAAATACAGTGAAGGGCTTATTTGTTTAAGTGCATGTTTAGCAGGTTCTTTAAGCCAAGCAATTTTAAAAAACAATATGGAAGAAGCTGAAAAAGTAGCCTTATGGCATAAGAATATTTTTAAAGAAGATTATTATATAGAAATTCAAAACAATGGTATGCAAAAACAGGTAATGGTTAATCAAAAATTAATTGAACTAGCAAGAAAATTAAATATTCCGCTTGTAGCTACTAATGATGCACATTATTTAAAAAAAGAAGATAGCTACAATCATGAAATTTTACTTTGTATTCAGACAGGTAAAAAGATTTCTGATGAAGATAGAATGAGATTTGAAACTGAGGAATTTTATATAAAGTCACCAAAAGAAATGGCAGATTATTTCTCAGCATTTCCAGATGCAATAGAAAATACAGTTAAAATAGCTGAAAAATGTAATTATGATTTTGAGTTTGGTGTTACAAAGTTACCTAACTATGAAGTGCCACCAGAATATGAGACACATGCAGATTATTTTAAAAAGTTATGTTATGACGGAATAAAAAATAGATATGGAGATACTCCTTCAGAAGAAGTAATGAAAAGATTAGAATATGAAATATCTGTAATAGAAAAAATGGGCTATGTAGATTATTTTTTGATTGTTTGGGATTTTATTAATTATGCAAAATCACAAGGAATTCCGGTAGGACCTGGTAGAGGTTCTGGAGCTGGCTCTATTGCTGCATATGCTATTGGTATAACAGATATAGACCCAATAAAATATAATCTTATTTTTGAAAGATTCTTAAATCCTGAAAGAATTAGTATGCCTGACTTTGATATTGACTTCTGTTATGAAAGAAGACCGGAAGTAATAGAATATGTAGCTAGAAAATATGGTGCAGATCATGTTTCACAAATTATTACTTTTGGTACTATGGCTGCTAGAATGGTAATTAGAGATGTTGGAAGAGTGTTAGATTATCCATATAGTGAAACAGATAAACTTGCAAAAATGGTTCCAATGGAAGTTCATATAACAATAAAAAAAGCATTAGAACAAAATCCTGAATTTAAACAAGTTTATGAAAATGACCCTGAGGTAAAAAACTTATTAAATATAGCAATGGCATTAGAAGGACTTCCAAGACAAGCTTCAACTCATGCCTGTCGGAGTTGTTATTACTAAAAATCCAGTAGACACATATGTACCTTTATATGTAAATGACGGAAATATTACTACTCAATATACAATGACTCTTTTAGAAGAGTTAGGTCTTTTGAAGATGGATTTTTTAGGACTTAGAACTCTAACTGTTATTGCTGATACAATAAAACTTGTAAAACAAAATAGAGGATTAGATGTAGAGTTTGATGAAAATATGGATGACCCTAAAGTCTATAAATTATGGTCAGAAGGAAAAACAATTGGAATTTTCCAATTTGAAAGTCAAGGTATGACAAACTTCATGAAAGAACTTAAACCTGACAGCCTAGAAGATATAATTGCAGGTGTTTCACTATATAGACCAGGACCTATGGATCAGATTCCGAGATATGTTAAAGGAAAATTAAATCCAGGTCACAATGAATATACTCATCCTGCATTAGAGCCAATATTAAATGTTACTTATGGTTGTATGGTTTACCAGGAACAGGTTATGCAAATAGTTCGCGATTTAGCAGGATATTCTTTAGGACGAGCTGACTTAGTAAGAAGAGCGATGGGAAAGAAAAAACTAGATGTAATGGCAAAAGAAAGAGAATATTTTATTCATGGACAGACTGATGAAGATGGAAATATAATAATACCTGGCTGTGTTAGAAATGGTATAGATGAAAAATCAGCTAATAAAATCTTTGATGAAATGGCAGAGTTTGCAAAATATGCTTTTAATAAATCACACGCAGCTGCGTATTCTGTGGTGTCATATAGAACAGCATATTTAAAAGCATATTACAAAGAAGAGTTTATGGCTGCAACTTTAAATAGTTATTTAGGGAATTTAGATAAAGTTCCAGTTTATATTGACGAATGTAAAAGATTAAGTATTGAAATATTAAAACCTAATATAAATGAAAGCTTTACAAAGTTTACTGTTCAAAATAATAAAATTAGATTTGGATTAGGGAGTATAAAAAATGTAGGAGTTTCTGCTATAAATAGTATAGTAGAAGAAAGAGAATTGAATGGTAAATTCACTTCATTTAATGATTTTTGCGAGAGAATAAAAGATAAAAGTATTAACAAAAAGTGTGTAGAAGGATTAATTAAGGCAGGATGCTTTGATGATTTAGGAAAGACTAGAGCAACTCTACTTGCTTCTTTTGAAAACATATTAGATACTATAAATTCTCAAGGAAGAAATTCTCTTGAAAATCAAATCACAATGTTTGATTTAGTAGAAGAAAATATAGATGAGATAAAATACCATTATACAGAATTGAAAGAATTAGAAGAAAAAGAACTATTATCTATGGAAAAAGAGATGCTGGGAATTTATATTTCAGGTCATCCATTAGAAAAAATAAGAGACGAAATAAAAAGAAGAACAAATATTGACTCGCTTCAAATAAAAGCAATACCAGATGAAATAAGAGAAAACGGAAAGTCAAAATTCTCAGATGGACAAAATGTCAAATTTGCAGGCTCTATTACTCGGAATAAAGAAAAAATACACTAAAAGAAATACTATAATGGCATTTGTTACAGTAGAAGACTTATATGGAAGTATAGAACTTGTTGTATTTGATAGCGTTTATTCTAAATGTAATAATTTATTGGTTAATGAAAGTATAGTAATGGTAGAAGGAAGGCTTAGTTTAAAAGAAGATGAAGAGCCTAGAATTATTGTAAAAGAAATTAAGGATTTTGAAAATACAAATAGTGAAAATTTACAAAAGAGAAATTTGATTAGAATAGATGTTACAGAATTAAATGATGAACATAGAAATAAGCTAAAAGGTGCTATTAAATTTTTCAGTGGAGATTATGTTAATTGTAAAATTGAGATTATAGATAAAACTGATATAAAGCCATGCGGAGCAATATATATGACAGATAATATTTTAGAACAAATTAAGGAGATTGTACGGAGCTGATAAGGTAGAGAGAATTAATTACTAACATCTTTAAAATTTTTAGCAAATTCTTCGAAGAACGGGCGAACTCGTTCGCCCCTACGTGCATGT
>CAYOBB010000043.1:3687-7867 GCA_964402195.1 uncultured Clostridium sp.
AAAACCACTTGACAAAACGATAAAATGGGTGTAAAGTATATAAGCATTACATTTTAAAAGAGGTGATAATCATGGAGAAAAATATTCAGATTAGTATACTTTGTCAGCTTTATGGAAAGCTTCTGACAAATAAACAGTATGAATTTCTAGATGATTATTACAATAACGATTTATCTCTTTCAGAAATTGCTGAAAACAATAATATAACCAGACAGGCAGTTAGAGATAATATAAAAAAGGGGGAAAGTAAGCTTTTCGAATATGAAGAAAAGTTAGGGCTTATGAAAAAGACATTACTTCAAGAAGAAAAAATAGCAATTATATTATCTGAGCTTAATAAAATAAAAGATAAATCTTCAGATAAACAAGTCGCTAAAATTCTTGAACATATTAAAAGTGAACTTGATTGTTTAGTTTAATTTAGGAGGTAATTATGGCTTTTGAAGGATTATCAACAAGACTTCAGGAAATTACAAGAAAGCTTAGTGGTAAAGCAAGAATAACCCAAAGCGATTTAAAGGAAGTATTAAGAGAAGTAAAGCTTGCTTTATTAGAAGCGGATGTAAATTATAAAATTGTAAAAGATTTTATAAAAGTTATAGAAGAAAAGTCTTTAGGTCAAGATGTCTTAAAGTCATTAACTCCAGGACAACAAGTTGTAAAAATTGTTAAAGATGAATTAGTTGAACTTTTAGGAGGAGAAGAAAGTAAAATATCATTTTCATCTAATCCACCAACTATAATAATGCTAGTTGGGTTACAAGGTTCAGGTAAGACTACTACTGCTGGAAAACTTGCAAATGTAATTAGAAAACAGGGAAAAAATCCTTTACTTGTAGCATGTGATGTGTATAGACCAGCTGCTATAAAACAATTACAAGTTGTTGGAAAACAATTAAATATACCAGTATATGCAAATGAAGAGACAAAAGATGTGTTGCTTATTGCCAGACAAGCAATTAATATTGCTATTTCAAAGCTAAATGATGTTATTATACTAGATACTGCTGGAAGACTTCATATTGATGAAGAATTGATGCAAGAATTAAAAAATTTAAAATCAAGTGTAAAGCCTCACGAAATTTTATTAGTTGTAGATAGTATGACAGGTCAAGATGCTGTAAATGTGGCAGAACACTTTAATCAGGATTTAGGAATTGACGGAGTAGTACTTACAAAACTCGATGGCGATACTAGAGGAGGTAGTGCTTTATCTGTAAAGAAAGTTACAGGTAAGCCTATAAAATTTGCAGCAACTGGAGAAAAATTAAGTGATATAGAAGAATTTCATCCAGAAAGAATGGCTTCTAGAATCTTAGGAATGGGAGATGTTCTTTCAATTATAGAAAAGGCCGAAGAGGCTTTCGATGAAGAAGAAGCTTTAAAATTAGAACAGAAAATGAAAAAACAAAATTTTGACTTAGATGATTATTTAACTCAGCTAAGACAAATGAAAAAAATGGGATCTTTTTCATCAATCTTAAAAATGATACCAGGTATTGGTGGAGCACTTAAAAATGTTGAAATAGATGATAAAGAGTTCGATAAAATTGAAGCAATTATATGCTCTATGACTAAAAAAGAAAGACAGGATCCTAAGATATTAAATGGAAGTAGAAGACTTAGAATTGCTAAAGGTAGTGGAACTTCGGTTCAGGATATCAATAAGTTTATGAATTCTTTTGAAATGACTCAAAAAATGATGAAAAAAATGACATCTAATAAAGGCTCTATGAAAAAGATGATGAAAAAATTAGACATGGATAATTTAAATATTAATGACTTTAAGGATTTTAAATAATTGTGTTATTAAATTTAAAAATATATAAGTTCTAAAATAAAAAATTAGGTGTATAAGGATTGACTCTTTATGTGCTGTGATTTTGAAAATTAGATACTAGTAAGTTTTGGGAGGTGAAAAATATGGTAAAAATAAGATTACAAAGAGTTGGAAAGAAGAAAGCTCCTTTCTATCATATTGTTGTAGCTGATTCTAGATCTCCAAGAGATGGAAGAATCATTGAACAAATAGGAACATACGATCC
The DNA here is from genome assembly GCA_964402195.1 of uncultured Clostridium sp. Taxonomy (GTDB): domain Bacteria; phylum Bacillota; class Clostridia; order TANB77; family CAG-508; genus UMGS1994. The sequence goes on from CAYOBB010000043.1 coordinate 5,733, forward strand.
TATGACAGACCCTGCTACAGTTGTATTAGACAAGACTATTGCAGAAAAGTGGATTAAAAATGGAGCAAAACCAACTGATACAGTAAAGAGCTTAATTGAAAAATTAAAATAGTCTAGGAGGTTTTAAAAAGCCATGAAAGAAATTCTAGAATTAGTAATCAAGAATTTAGTAAAAGACCAAGAAGCTGTATCAATTGAAGAAACTTCTTTAAAAGATGAAATTAAATATATAGTAAAAGTTTCTAAAGATGATATGGGTAGAGTAATTGGTAAAAGAGGAAAAATAGCTCAATCCATAAGAAATTTAATTAGAGCAATTGCAGCTAAAGAAAATAAAAAAGTAGTTGTAGAATTTATGGATTAAGGTAAAAAAGATGCAAGAATTTTTTGAAATAGGTCAAGTTGTAAATACTGTCCGGATTAAAAGGAGAAATAAAAATTAATCCTTTTACAGACAATATAGAACAATTTGAAAAAGGAAAAAAAATTACAATTGAAAAAAACAGAAAACAAGTAGAATATGAAATTGAGCAAGTAAGATACCATAAAAATCAAGTCATTTTAAAATTAAAAGAAATTGATATAATTGAAGAAGCTGAAAAATTTAAAGGTTCTTATATAATTGTAAAAAGAAGTGATAAAAAGAATCTTCAAGAAGATACTTATTACATTGTTGATTTAATAGGATTAGAAGTGTATTTAGAAGATAATACATATTTAGGAAACTTAATTGATGTTTTTCCAACAGGAAGCAATGATGTATATGTTGTAAAAACTGAAGAGGGAAAACAAATTTTGTTGCCAGCTATTAAAGAGGTAATAAAAAATGTTAATTTAGAAGAAAAGAAAATGGTTGTAAATTTAATGGAAGGGCTAGTATAAATGAAATTTGATGTATTAACACTGTTTCCTGAAATGTTTGAACCAGTAAAACAAAGTATAATAAAAAAAGCTGAAGAAAAAAAACTTTTAGAAATTAATTTAATAAATATACGAGATTTTTCTAAAGACAAACACAATAAAGTTGATGATACACCATATGGCGGTGGTGCTGGTATGGTAATTAAACCTGATGTAGTATATGATGCTTATTCTTCTATAAAAAGTAATAATTCAAAAACAATATATTTATCACCACAAGGAAAAAAATTAAATCAAGAAATGATAAGAAGGCTAGCTAAAGAAGATCATCTAATTTTATTATGTGGTCATTATGAAGGTATTGATGAGCGCGTTATAGAAAAAATTGTAGACGAGGAAATTTCTATAGGAGACTATGTTTTGACTGGAGGAGAATTGCCAGCAATGGTATTAATAGACAGTGTTAGTAGATATGTTGAAGGAGTCTTAAATAGTGAATCAACCGAAGAAGAATCTTTTTCTGAAGGATTATTAGAATATCCTCAATATACTAGACCAGAAGATTTTATGGGAGAAAAAGTACCAGAAGTTTTAGTTTCAGGTCACCATGAAAATATAAAAAAATGGAGAAGACAAGAATCTTTGAAAAATACATACAAAAAAAGACCAGAATTGTTAGAAAATATAGTATTATCGAAAAAAGAGAAAGACTATATAGAAAATTTGAAAAGGGAGGTAGAACAATAATGGATATTATAAAATCAATTGAACACGAGCAACTAAAGAATAAAATACCTGATTTACATGTTGGTGATACTGTAAAAGTTCATGCAAAAGTAAAAGAAGGTAATAGAGAAAGAATCCAAGTATTCGAAGGAATTATTATTAAAAAACAAGGTGGAGGAGTAAACGCTACATTCACAGTAAGAAGAATATCTTATGGTGTAGGAGTTGAGAAAACTTTCTTAGTACATTCACCAAATGTTGAAAAAGTAGAAGTAACTAGAGTAGGTAAATCTAGAAGAGCTAAATTATATTACTTAAGAGATAGAGTAGGTAAAGCTGCTAAGACTAAAGAAAAAGTTGGAGCAAGAATTGAAACTGGAGAAATAATCATAAAAGAAGAAGTAGTTCCAGGAGAATCAGAAACAATAGAGACAGAAGAAGTTCCAGCTGTAGAACCAGAAACAGCAGTAGTTGAAGATACAGCTAAAGTTGAAACTGTCGAAGAAGTAAAAGAAGAAAAAAAATCAGAGACTGAAGAATAATAAATA
>CAYOBB010000044.1:0-7822 GCA_964402195.1 uncultured Clostridium sp.
TAATAAATATATGAAATTTGGTTTTATGTATGAAAAAGCTCAAGAATTAGGATTTAATTATATAGCTACAGGACATTATGCTAAGACTGAGTATAGTGAAGAATATAAAAGATGGACTTTAAAAAAATCTAAAGCAGGTAAAAAAGATCAAAGTTATGTTTTATGGAATATTCCAAAAAATTTAATAGAACATGTATTATTTCCACTTAGCGATTTTCAGAATAAAGAAGAGATAAGACAAATAGCGAAAGAAAACAATTTGAAAGTTGCAAACAAACCAGATAGTGAAGATATTTGTTTTATACCAGATGGTAATTATAAAAAGTTTTTAGAAAATAATTCTACAATAAAACCTAAAAAAGGAAATATTGTAAATTCAAAAGGAGATATTCTAGGAGAACATACAGGACTATATAATTATACAATAGGACAAAGAAAAGGACTTGGAATTTCATACAAATGTCCATTATTTGTTTTAGGATTTAATAAAGAAAAAAATGAAGTAATAGTAGGAGAAGAAAAAGAGTTATATAAAAAAGAAATTTGGGTTACAGATATAAATTTATTATTAGTAGATAGTATAGAAACATGGACGGATGTAGAAGTAAAAACTAGATACTCATCAAAAGTAGCTAAAGCTAAAATAATACAAGAGAAAAATAAAATAAAAGTAATATTTGATGAGCCACAAAGAGCAATAACTCCAGGACAATCAGCAGTTTTTTATATAGGAGATATTGTGCTTCGGAGGAGGAAAAATTGAAAAAAGTTCATAATCAGTTCATTTTTATATGTTAATAAATTAGATAATCAATAAATTATAGTTAGGAATATATGTAATGAAATATAAAATATTAATTATAGTAAATCTAAAATCAGGTAGAGGTCAAATAGAAAAATATATAAATACAATTGATAATAATTTAAAAGAATTTAATTTTGATGTTAGAATAGAATATACAAGTAAAAATAAAAATGCTACATATATTATAAAAAATTATCAAGATGAGTATGATGTGCTTATAATATGCGGTGGAGATGGTACGTTAAATGAAACTATACAAGGATTATACGAAATAGATAAAAAAGTATTTGTAGGTTTTATACCATCAGGGACTACAAATGATTTTGCAAGAAGTTTAAAAGTTTCATTTGATAAATTAGATATTTCTAAAAATATAAATAAATATGATTCAAAACAAGTTGATATAGGAATTTTTAATAAGCGTGTTTTTAATTATGTAGTAACATTTGGGATTTTTTCAAAAACATCTTATGAAACAAGTGTAAAATTAAAAAATAAAATTGGAAGACTAGCATATTTCATTAATGGAATAAAAGAAATATTTAACTATAAAACTTATAGATTAAAAATATATTCAGATAGAAATATAATAGAAGATGAATTTATCTTTGGTAGTATAAGTAACTCTGAATATATAGGTGGATTTAATTTATTCAAAAAAGAATCTATAAAACTAGATGACGGAAAGTTTGAAGTTATACTAGTAAAAAAACCTAAAAATATATTTCAGACAATAAGATTAGTTCTAAAAATTATGAATGGAAATTTAAAAGATGATAATATTTATTATTTTCAAACATCTGAACTAGAAATAAAATCTTTTGACAAAATAGAATGGTCATTAGATGGTGAATATGGTGGAAATGAAAGAAAAGTAAAAATATGTAATCAAGAAAAATATATAAAATATATTATTCCACAGATAAAAGAAAAGGAAAAAATACTTGAAATAAGAAGTACTTTATAAGTGAACTAAATCTACAATTTAAAATTGTATAAAAATGTATACAAATATTAAAAAATGTGCTACAATATTTTAGTAAAAAAGAGAATAAAAAAGTTGAAGGAGGAATTAACCATGTCAGGACATAGTAAATGGCATAATATAGCTGCCAAAAAAGGAAAAGCAGATGCAGCTAGAGGAAAAGTATTTACAAAATTAGGAAGAGAATTATTAATTGCAGTAAAACAGGGAGGTCCTGATCCTGCTGGTAATTCTAAATTAAAAGATGTAATTGCAAAATGTAAAGCAGCCAATATGCCAAATGATACAATTAATAATGCAATAAAAAAAGCGTCTGGAGCAGGAAATGCAGCAAATTACGAAGAGATTGCATATGAAGGATATGGAGTAAATGGAGTAGCTGTAATAGTAAATTGTTCAACAGATAACAAAAATAGAACGGCAGCAGATGTTAGACATGTATTTGATAAAGCAGGAGGTAATTTAGGAACCACTGGTTGTGTTTCATATATGTTTGAAAAGAAAGGTGTAATAGTAATAGAAAAGGCAACTACAGATATGACAGAAGATGACTTAATGCTTTTAGCTATTGAAGCTGGAGCGGAAGATTTTTCTGCAGAGGAAGAAGTATATGAAATTACGACTACTCCTGAAAATTTTTCATCAGTTCGTGAAGAATTAGAAAAAAATAATTTAGAATTCTTAGAAGCGGAAGTACAAATGGTTCCAAATGTGTATGTAAAACTAGATGAAAAAGATTCAGAAAGAATGGAAAAATTTTTGGAGAGATTAGATGATTTAGATGATGTATCTAGTGTATATCATAACTGGGAAGAATAATAAATGAAAAGAAAAATTTATGGAATATTAATAATTATTTGGATGGTGACAATATTTTTATTTTCAAGTCAAAATGGTGATGAATCAAATGGTACAAGTGATGTAATAACAAATAGAATAGTTAATTCTACTATAGCCAAGGAAGAAAAAACAAATACTTTGAATTCTGAGAATAAAATTGATGATGAATTAAAAAATAATAAAAATGATGAAAAAGATGAAATTAGTCGTATAGTTAGAAAATTAGCACATTTTACAATATACTTAATTGGGGGGATATTAATATTTAATTTCTTATTAACATTTAGTGAAAATAAGAGTAAGTGTATTATAATTTCAATATTTTTAGCAATGTTATATGCTATTACAGATGAATTTCATCAATTATTTGTTTTTGAAAGAAGTGCAGAGATAAAAGATGTATTTATTGATACATTTGGAGCAACAATTGGAGTAATAATAAATGTATTATTATTCAAAATTAAAAAAGTGCTTGATAAAAAATATAATAAGTGCTAAAATATGTTTTAACATTTAAGAACGTGAAGGGAGAATATATTATTATGAAAAAAATAATGATAAGTATTTTAATAAGTTTAGTAATTATTTTATCTATGACATCTATAGTAAGTGCTGTTACAACAGATGAATTACTTGACTATTTAAGAACACAAGGTGGTTCATATATAACAGAATCTGATATAGTTAGAATTGAAAGATATTTTAAAGAATATCCAATATCAGAAGAACAAGCAGATCAATTAAAAACTAAAATAGATGAAGCTAAAGCGGTAGTTGATGCAGTAGGAGGAGACTTGAGAAATTTAACAAGTGCAGATAAAGATAAATTAAAAGGAATAGCTAATGAAGTAGCAACAATAATTGATATTAATTTAGTATTTAAGAAAAATTCAGTTGATATTTATAAAAATGGAAAATTAATAGAGACAGCTAGTTTAGAGGGAAATCAAATATTAGTTTATACTGGAAATGAATCAAATAAAAATGTATTATTAATTTCAGGAGTAGCAATACTTGTCCTTGCTACTGGAACTATTTTAGTAAGAAAGAGCTTAAAAAGTGCAGAATAAAATAAAAGGTATGTTAAAAGCAACTATACTAAATGTTATAGTTGCTTTTTTAATTGCATTCTTATTTTTAATTTGTATAAAAATAGCTTTTGGACAAGAAATAGATGAAGTTATTACAATTATGAATTATTTCTCAATTGATGTAGAAAAAAAACAAATGGCAGAAATTACACTAGATAAAGATACAGGACTAAAAAATTATCCAGAATACGGAAGTAAATATGCACAAATTGAGATAAGTAAAATTAATGTGGATTTACCAGTATATTTTGGAGATACGTTAGAAATATTAAAAAATGGCGTAGGTCATTCTAGTGGAAGTTATTTTCCAGGAGAAGGTGGTTCTATTATATATATGGGACATAATTCTAAACAAATTTTTAGAAGATTTTCAGAATTACAAAAAGGTGATAATATAAAAATTACTACTAGTTATGGTGAATTTAATTATGAGATTTATGATATGAAACTTATAAATGAAACAGAAACAGATAAATTACCAATTCAGAAAGATGAGGAAATTTTGATGATTTATACTTGTTATCCGTTTAATAATGTAGGTTATGCGACACAAAGATATGTAGTATATGCAAAATTAGTTTAAAAGGGGTAAAGATGAAAGTGTTTAAAAATATTATAAAAATAATACTTGGCTCTATATTAATTATATGTTTATTAGGAACGATATTTATATATGAAGTTAAAGGTACGGTTTTAAATAAAGAATTTATAATTAATAAGTTAGAAGAAAATAATTATTATGAAAATCTTTATACAAATATATTAAGTTCTATGAAAGGCTACATAGAACCATCAGGATTAGATGAAAAAATATTAGATAACATTATCTCAAGAGAAGAAATTAAAGATGATGTGAATACGATAATCGGAAATGTCTATGATGATAAAGATGAGAAAATAGATACAGAGACTATAAAAGAGACATTAAATAACAATATAAATAATTATTTAAATGAAGAAAATTTAAAAGTAAATGATAAAAGCCAATTAGAAGAATTTGAAAATAAAATAATAGAGGAATATGAATCACAAATAACTTATTCTCAATATATGAAATATTTAAAAATTGTTGCAAATGATAAATTAATAGCAATTTTAAACATAGTAAACAAATTATGTATATTGGGAATAATATTATCAATTATTGGAATTTTATTGATAAATTTGAAAAAAAATGAAAAAAATGTCATAAATTTGATGACTTTTATGTTATCTTGTGGTATAATTATCAAAGCTTTTACAATTTTTACAACTAGAAAAATAAATATAGATAATATTACAATATTAAATGGAGCTGTATCAATAACCTTAAGAGATATTATAAAAACAATCTTAAACGATATATCAAAAATAGGTGTAATAATGATAATAGTTAGTTTAGTATTAATCATTTTAAATAATGTAATATTTTCGAAAAAAGAAAAGGATGTATAATTAGGAGGAAAAAATGGAGGAACTAGATTTAAGAGAAATTATAAAAGTTTTCTTTGAAAAAAAAGTTCTAATAATCGTAGTAACATTATTATGTATTTTAGTAGGAGGTACATATTCATATTTTATTATGACTCCAAAATATGAGTCATCAACTACTATTGTTTTAACAAAAACAGATACTACTACATTGACTGAATACGGAGTTTCTACTGACTCAATAACTCAAACAGATGTGACATTAAATCAGAAATTGGTATCTACATATAGTGAAATAATAAAAAGTAGTACAATTTTAAGACAAGTAATAACAAATTTAGAATCATTAAATTTAACAGAAGATGAATTAAAAAAGAATGTAACAGTTACTGCAGTTGAAGATACAGAAGTAATAAAAATTAGCGTGGTAAATGAAAATCCTGAATATGCTGCAAAAATAGCAAACGAAATATCAAAAGTTTTTGCAGAAAAAGTAACAGAGATGTATAAAATAAATAACGTATATACATTAGATACGGCAGAAGTTCCAAATTCTCCATATAATATTAATCATATAAAATATATAATAATATCTACAATAATAGGAATTATCTTATCATGTGGATATGTATTAATATTATATCTATTAAATAATACAACTAAGAATAAAGAAGATATAGAGAAAAATATAAGCATACCTGTCTTAGTTTCTTTAGGAAAGTTTGAAGGTAGAAAGAGAAAGGGGGCTAGAGCATAATGAAAAATATAATAACAAATATAGATTCTAGGTCACCTTTATCAGAAGAAATAAAAACATTAAGAACTAATTTACAATTTATGAAACCAACTAAAGGTTTGCAAAGTATATTAGTAACAAGTACACTTCCAGAAGAAGGAAAAAGTTGGGTAACATCTAACTTAGGAGTAGCATTTGCTCAAGCTGGAAAAAGAACTGTTATAATTGACTCAGATATGAGAAAAGGAACTATGCATTATTTATTTGATATTATGCTAACTCCAGGATTATCTAATTATTTATCAGGAGTAAATTTAGATGAATCATCAACAATATCCGATGTAATTCAAAAAACAGAAATAGAAAATCTTTCTGTAATTACATCTGGAGATATTCCACCAAATCCATCTGAATTATTACTTAATGAGAAAATGGAAAATTTATTAAAAGAATTAGAAAATATTGCTGATGTAGTTATATTTGATGGAACACCATCTATGCTTGTAACTGACTCTATTATTTTATCCAGACTAGTTAATTCAACAATAATAATAGCTGAGTATAATAAGACAAAAATGAACAACTTAAAACAAGTTAAAGAAGATATAGAAAAAGTTGGAGGTAAAGTATCAGGGGTTGTATTAAATAAAATTCCTAATAAAGGTAAAGAATATGGCTATGGATACGGATACGGTTACGGATATTATGGATTACCAGTAGTTTCTAAAAAAGTAAATATATTATCAGGAATTAAGAATGTTTTTTCTAAAACAGGAAAAGCTTTAGCGGTTTTCTGTAAAAAAATAGGAAAAGGATTCTCAAAAGTTAAAAAGAATATAGTTAGGTTTTCAAAAAAAGCTAGAATAAAAGTTTTAAAAGGTTCAAGGATAGCTTGGAGAAATATAAAAAAAATAGCCAAAGTAATTAGAGAAAAAATTAATCAAGAAATAGAAAAGAATAAAGAAAAAAAATTAGAGAAAAAAGCAAATGAAAGAATAAAAGCAGTAGAAAAGATAAGAGGCGAGATGGAATTAAAGAAACAAGAGTTAAAAGATTTAGAAGGAGAAAGTGATGATAGATTTTCACGCTCATATTTTACCAAATATAGATGATGGGGCACGCACATTAGAAGATACTTTCAAGATAATCAAAGAAGCAGAAGATATAGGATTTAAAAAAATTATTTCTACTTCTCATTATATAGAAGATTATTTCTATAAAGATGAAGAAGAAAGAAAGAAAATAATTGATGAAATCAATAAAAACACAGGAAATATAGAGATTATAATTGGAAGTGAAATATATTCTAATCCTGATATTGTTACATTAATAAAAGAAAAAAAAGCATCAACTATAAATAATACAAGATATGTATTATTTGAAATACCTTTTAGTAATAACATTTCATATTTCAATATTATGATAGATGATTTGAAAAGGAATAGATATATCCCAATAATTGCTCATCCAGAAAGATATGAAATAGTAAAAGATAATCCTAAAATAGTTGAAGAATGGAAAAAAAGAGGGATACTTATTCAATCAAATTATGAAAGTATATTAGGAAAATATGGTAAGAAATCAGAAGAGATTGTGAAATTATTATTAAATCATGATTTAGTAGATTTTTTAGGATCAGATGTACATACAATAGGAACATATTTAAATGTAAAAAATGCAATAGATAAAATAGAAAATATTATAGGAAAAGAAAAATTTTTATTATTATCAGAAAAAAATGCAGAGAAAGTTTTAAATAATCAAAATATAGAAGTTGAAGAAAAAATAGAAATAACGAAAACTTTCTTTGGAAAATATAAATAGAAAAGACAAAATTTGTTGTAAAAAAATTCTTGCTATGGTATACTAAAATTCGACTTTTCTCAAAGAAGAGTCTTAAACTAAAATTGAATTTTACTGTCAGACATTAAAAATGTCCGTGTTGTTATCAAATA
>CAYOBB010000045.1:0-7476 GCA_964402195.1 uncultured Clostridium sp.
TTCTTTTTTCCAAAAGTGATATCTTGAAATAAGAAATCTTTAATTCCTTTAAAAGAAACCTCTTGAAATAAGAAATCATGAACTTCTGTCAAAACTTTTTCTTCCTTCGGACTTAATTTTACAACTATTTCTTTATTCAAATCAATTTCTTGGAAAAGAAAAGATTTTACCTTAGACCATAATCCTACTTTAGCAGGTAGTCCACTTTTTTCAACATTTTGTATTTGATTTATTCCTATGTTTTCTTCTTTACCAACATATCCATCTATGTTTCCTTCTTGACCAATATATCCTCCAATAAATCCATCTTGAACACCTGCTTCTTGTTTTCCGGATACAAATTTTCCAACATTTCCGTTTAATCCTTCTTTATCAAGAACTATACCACCAGCATATGAACCAGCATTTTCTTGTATTCCTTCATTTTTAGAAATAACTCCACCAGTATATGAAGCATTACCTTGATTTTCTACAAAACCACCAACATACCCATTTTTATTATTCTCCATTTTTCCTATACTCCTCCTTTGTAACATACCAATTATATACTTTATACTATATAACTAATCAATATTCAACAAATTATATGTTTCTTTTTTGTATCATTTTTGTTTCATTTTTATTACGTGTATTAATTATTTTTCTAATACAAATTATTCAGCAATTAAATAATCTTTACCTTTACCAGTTATCATAACTTTTTCTATACAATTAATCTTTCCACTACCTTTTTTCTTTACCATCATATAATTTTGAGTATGTCCCTTTATGAAATCTCCGTCAAATTCCTCAAATAAAACATCAACACTCCTGCCAATATATGTGTTTAAATAATCACTTTCATTTAAATCCGACAATTCTAATAAAATCTTACTTCGTTTCTCCTTAACATCTCCTGGAACTTGATTTTTCATTTTGGCCGCAACAGTCCCTCTCCTTTGAGAATATTTAAAAACATGCATCTTATAAAATTTTATTTTCTTTAAAAAATCTACAGTTTCATTAAAGTCTTCTTCACTCTCATTTGGAAAACCAACAATAACATCTGTTGTAAGCATTACATCATCATATATTTTTCTAAGTCTATTTGTAACCATTTCAAATTCATATGTAGTATATTTTCTATTCATCTCTTTTAAAGTCTTATCGCAACCACTTTGCAAAGATAAATGAAAATGATGACATATCTTATTTAATTTAGAAATTCGACTGCAAAATTCATCAGTAATTAAAGTAGGTTCTAAAGAACCTAACCTAATTCTTTTAATCCCATCAATTTTATTAATATCTTCTAATAAGTCAATTAAAAAGTAATTTTCATTCAAATCTTTTCCATACGAAGCAACATGAATCCCTGTTATAACTACTTCTTTTATTCCGCTTATTAGCCATTTGGGTTACTTCATTAATTATTGCCTCTTTATCACGGCTTCTTATCCTTCCCCTAGCATATGGTATAATACAATAACTGCAAAACTGATTACAACCATCCTGTACTTTTATAACAGCTCTCGTTTTTTCAGTATATGTAATCGAACCAAACTCTAGAAATTCGTCTTTGTATTCAAACTCAACTTCTTTATTAGAAAAATAATTATCTAAAATATTTTTTATATTTGATTTTTCATTATTCCCTAGAACTAAATCAACCTCACTAATCTTTGAAATTTCCTCTTTACTAACTTCCGCATAGCAACCGAACAGCAACTACTAAAGAATCAGGATTTAGCTCCTTACACCTTCTTAAAATTTGTCTAGACTTTCTATCAGACATATTAGTAACAGTACAAGTATTAACAATATATATATCAGCAAACTCATCAAAAGATACAATCTCATAGGTATCTATTAACTTTTGTATCATTCCATTAGTTTCATATTGATTAACTTTACAACCCAATGTATAAAATGCTACCCTTTTATTTTCCATTTCATCCTACCTCTATTTTTATTTTTTCATCAGACATTTAATTGTTCTCTATATGTACATAAAATATAATTTCTAAAGGTTGCGACACCAAGGTGCAAAAATAATATATTTTATGTATATTAAATTACTCTACACCAAAAATGAGCTAGAATAATACTTCTCTAGCCCATTATATCAAAAATCTATTTTCTATCAATATTATCTAAATTATCTAAAGCCTTACCTGTTCCAAGAGCCACACAAGAAATAGCATCTTCAGCAATCATAACATTAATACCAGTCTTTTCCTGTAACAACTTATCTAAACCATCAATCAAGCAACCACCACCAGTCATATAAATTCCTCTATCACTAATATCAGCAGCAAGCTCTGGTGGAGTTTTCTCTAAAACAGAATGAACCGCATCAACAATCATACCAGCAGGTTCTTCTAAAGCCTCCATCATTTCACTAGAATGAATTGTAATAGTTCTAGGAAGTCCTGTAATTAAATCTCTACCTCTAATATCCATTTCAACATCTTGAATTTTAGGATATACACAACCAACATTGACTTTTAAGTCTTCAGCCGTTCTCTCTCCAATCATAACATTATATTTTTTCTTTATATATCTTACAATAGCTTCATCAAACTTATCACCTGCAACTTTTAAAGAAGTACTTACAACAGATCCTCCTAAAGAAATAACAGCAATATCAGTAGTTCCTCCACCGATATCAACAATCATATTACCGCAAGGTTTTGAAATATCTATTCCAGCTCCAATAGCAGCAGCTATTGGTTCTTCAATCAAATAAACTTTTCTAGCCCCCGCATTTGATGCAGCATCAATTACAGCCTTTTTTTCAACCTCTGTTACTTGTGAAGGAATACAAATCATAATTCTAGGTGCAAACAAAAATCTTCCTCCAACTTTGCTAATAAAATACTTTAACATCTTTTCAGTTACAGTATAATCAGAAATAACTCCATCTCTTAAAGGCCTAGTTGCAACTATATTTCCCGGAGTTCTTCCAAGCATTCTCCTGGCCTCATGCCCTACAGCTAATACATCTCCTGTTACATTATTAACAGCAACTACTGATGGTTCTCTAAGTACAATTCCTTTTCCTTTTACATATGCTATCACAGTAGCAGTTCCTAAATCAATTCCTATATCTTGGCCAAACATCAGTATCTTCCTTTCCTTTTACACACTAATTACAAATTTGTTACGATTATATTACACTTCTCGTAAAATTTCAATCATTTTTTTAATATTTTTAGAAATATCTTAATATTCAGATTAAAATAAAAATTCAAAATAATATATTAGCGTTTTTTTACAAATTTTAGGATAAACAATAACAAATATTTATCCCTATTATTTCCCATAATTCCTAAATTATCCAAAATATTGATTTATAAATAATTTTATGAGATAATCTCTATATCATTAAATAAGGAGATTATCAAAACATGCAACAAAAACATATTAAGAAATTAGAATTTAATAAAATACTAGAAATCTTATCTAACTTTGCAATAACATTAAAAGGAAAAGAATATTGTAAAGAATTAAAACCATATAGAAATAAAGAAAAAGTAATTAAGTCCCAAAAAGAAACAACAGATGCACTAAATATGATATTTAAAAAATCTACTGCTCCAATATACGATATCTCAGAAATAGAAAATTATATCTTATTAACAAAAAATCAAGAATTTCTATCAGTAGAAGGTATATATTCACTAGGTAAACTGCTTAAAAATTCTAGAATTTTAAAAGAATATTTTTTTAATCAAGATCCAATTGATAATGAGTCTTGTTTAAAAAAATATTTTGAAAACATATACACTAATCCTCGAATTGAAAAGACAATTTTCACATCACTTTTAGACGAACATACAATTGACGATAATGCATCACCAAGTCTTTTCTCAATTAGAAAAGAAATAAAAAAAGCAAATCAGGAAATAAAAAACAAACTAAACTTACTTTTAACTTCAAAATACCTTCAAGAACCTATTATCACTGTCAGAAGTGATAGATTTGTAGTACCTGTAAAAAGCGAATATCGCCAAGAAGTAAAAGGATTAGTTCATGATATCTCAGCTAGTGGTTCTACAATATTCATTGAACCACTTTCTGTTTTTGAATTAAATAATAAAATAAATGAATTAAAAAAAGAAGAAATTATTGAAATTGAAAAAATACTTCAAAAACTATCTGCACTATTTTTTGAGATAAGTAATGAATTAGAAAATAATTATAATCTAATTTGCCTTATTGACTTTATTTTCGCAAAAGCTAAATATTCTAAATCAATAAACGCTATAGAACCAATAATAGAAAATGAAAAGAAAATAAATTTAATAAAAGCAAAACATCCATTATTATCCCCAGAAAAAGCAGTTCCAATATCAATAAATTTAGGAATAGATTTTAATACTCTACTTATAACAGGTCCAAATACAGGAGGTAAAACAGTTACCTTAAAAACAGTAGGTCTTCTATGTTTAATGGGAATGAGTGGACTACATATACCAGCATCAGAGAATAGTTCTATCTATATATTTGACAATATATTTGCTGATATTGGAGATGAACAAAGTATAGCAGAATCTCTTAGTACATTTTCTTCTCATATGTCTAACATAATCGAAATAATAAACAACTCTACTACAAATAGTTTAGTTTTAGTAGACGAATTAGGTTCTGGGACAGATCCAATAGAAGGTTCTAGCTTAGCTATAAGTATTCTTGAATATTTAAAAAATAAAAATATCCTTACTCTTGCAACTACTCATTATCCAGAACTAAAAAAATATGCTCTAGTAACAGAAAAAATAGAAAATGCAAGTTGTGAATTTAATTTAGAAACACTTTCTCCTACATATAAATTATTAATAGGAGTCCCAGGACAAAGTAACGCTTTTGCAATCAGTAATAAACTTGGACTATCTAATGAAATACTTAAGCACGCACAAAACTTAATTGATACTGATACTTTCAATATTGAAACACTTTTAAAATCAATATATGATGACAAAGCAATAATTGAAAAAGAGAAAGAATTAATCTTAGAAAAATCAGAAAAAATCTCTAACCTAGAAAAGAAATTATCAGAAGAAAAGGAAATTATAGATAATAAGAAAAAAGAAATTATAGAAAACGCCAAATTAGAAGCAAGAACTTTATTATTAGAAACTAAAGAAGAAGTAAATCAAATAATTTCAAAAATCAGTAAAACTACTGATTCAAAAAAACAAAATAAACTTAGAAATGTGCTAAATGAAAAATTATCTTCATTAAATATAACTACTAAAAAAGTAGATAATGAAAAGAAAATAGATAAAAACACAATAAAAATTGGATTAGATGTATTAGTAAAACCATTAAACCAAATTGGTACAATTATATCTCTTCCAAATAAATCAAATAAAGTAAATATACAAATAGGAAATATGAAAACAAGTTTTGATATTTCAAACCTTTATCCTACTTCACAATCAGTAAAACCAAAAAATATTGAAACAAAAAAAAGCACAGATTTCAAACCAAAGGAAATCTCTACTGAAATAAATTTAATCGGATACAATATAGAAGAATCTTTACCTATAATTGATAAATTCTTAGACAATGCATTTATAAGTAAATTAGAAACTGTAAGAATTGTACATGGTAAAGGAAGTGGTATATTAGGTAAAGGAATTCAAAACTACTTAAAAAAACATCCTCATGTAAAAAGCTATAGATATGGAAGTTTTGGAGAAGGAGAAATGGGAGTTACTATTGTAACATTAAAAAAGTAAAGAAGGCATTTCACAAAGAAAGTCTTTGAAGTAAGTGCGAAATACATACTATAAACAAAGCTAAGTCAAATATAAATAACCTAACCTTGTTGTCTAGGAAATTTTGAGGTTCTTTTCGATTGCTTTCGCTTGATAACCCGCAATTCATCAGTCAAAAAGTTGGTTTTCCTATATAGGAAAACACGAATTATGAAAAATTTCATAATTCGTGTTTTATTCAATCTCAAAATAATTAGCCGATTCATCATCTTTTCCTAAAAATTTACTTCTCTTTCCTTTAGACTTTAAACCTAAAATTTCTTGTTTTCTATTATTAATTACTAATCCATTTTTTATATTTTTCTTCAAATTATCTCTTGTAATTTCCATGAATTTTTGTTTATTTTCGTCATAAACAAAAAGGCTATCTCCTTCATCTTTATCTTTATATAAAATAAACTGACCATACCTCTTATTTCCATTACTTTGAAAATAATAAGATTCAAATTTTAAATTATCAATGTTTTTATTATCAAATATATCTTTCAGAGCAATTTTATAAAAATTTTGCACTTCCATAATTCCTTTTCCGGCGAAGTCAAAACTTTCTGATAAACTCTTCAAGACTTTCTTTAAATTTTCTTTAGACATTTTATTATTTTCATCTAATCGATATAATTTAATAAATTTAAAAATTTTATTTTTATAGTCATTTTTGATGTATCCAAGTTTTATATCAGCATCAATTATATCATTTTTTTCAATAATATAATTCTCCTCATAATCATTTCCAAAATATTTCGTTTTTAGTCCAAACTGAATATTATGAATATCCTTTTGTAAATCAGCCTTTATAATTCGACCATCCAATAAAATAATTTTAGTATATATATGAGGATTATTAAAAGAAGGATATGAAATAAAAGCATTAATTCCAGATTTCTGTAACATATATGTATATAAATAAGTAGCAGTAACACAAATTACTTTATTATCTTTAATAATATTTGTTAAAGATGATATATCTTTAGCATTTTGAGATACTCTCAAAATGTTTTTTCTTTCTACACGGTCTCCAAAAAAATAATTTTCATCTAAACTTAATTTCTTTCCAAGCCAAATATAAATAAATCTCGCTTTTTCAAATTCAGATAAATTCTCAGGAATTTCATTCCTACATTTCTTCTCTAAATTATCAATATCCATATTATAACTTTCTAAATACTCCAGCAACTTTTCCTAAAATTTCACAATTAGGAACTATAATTGGATCCATTGTAGAATTTTCTGGTTGAAGACGAATATGATCTTTTTCTTTGTAAAAAGTCTTAACTGTAGCTTCATCACCAATTAAAGCTACAACAATTTCTCCATTACTAGCTGTATTTTGTTTTTTAACTAATATATAATCACCATCTAAAATTCCTGCTTCAATCATACTCTCCCCTCTTACAGTAAGCATAAAACTCTCACTGTTTCCCACAAAATCAATAGGAATAGGAAAAGTATCTGTTACATTTTCAACAGCTAAAATAGGAGCACCAGCAGTAATCTTTCCAACAACAGGAACAAATGCTAATTCCTTTTCGTTATAAACAGGCTTATCTATTGGCTCTTGTCCTTCCATAACTCCACCTTTTAATAATTTTAGAGTTCTACCTTTTTGTTGCTCTTTTTTTATATATCCTTTCTCTTCTAACTGATTTAAATATCCATGAACAGTAGCTGTAGATTTTAAATCAACAGCCTTTCCAATTTCTCTTACAGAAGG
>CAYOBB010000046.1:0-7456 GCA_964402195.1 uncultured Clostridium sp.
TCATTTTAGGGAACAATGGTGGAGATGAGGAGAGTCGAACTCCTGTCCAATATTCCTTCCATATAAACTTCTCCGAGTGCAGTTTGTTATTAAAATTCATTTAATATACATTAACAAACAAATATATATTAAATATATCTTCTACATTTCCCTCTGCTACCGAAGAAAATAACAGATTCGTTTCCTACTAATTCGTCGCCTTATCTCTAGCCATAGGTTTCCAGAGTAAAACGTCTGCCAATTTTAGGCAGCAAATGCTAATTCATTATTATCAGCGTTTATTTTCTTTGCGCCTTTTTAGGTGGCCTGACGCCTCCACCACTCGCTATTTACATTTCTAAAATACTGTCGAAACCATTTTCATCCCCATATTGCATATATTTATTATTATACAATATTTCTAGAATATATACAATATTTATTTAATAACATCTTTTATTTTCTGCATAATATATTCAGAAACTTGAGAAGTACAATCCTGCTCAAAACTCTTAAATTTATCTTTTAAATTTATTACAGCAGTAAAAGAAATTATGTTATCTACTATATAAATTAAAAGTAATACAGATACTAATCCTGAAATAACTTTTCTAGGTATTTTCCTAATACATTTTATTAAAAATGGTCTTAAATAATAAATAATTAGACAAACTAAAAATCCAAATAATACACTAGTTACAAACCATACTCTACCGTTTATATTTAAAATATTAAGTGTATAATCCCACCATCTTCCTCCAAATAAAACTTCCATAACATAACTTGTTAGATATTCAATTATACTGCATAATATTGTAGATATAAAAAATAATTTTATTGGTTCTTTTCTATACTTTTTTAAGCCATAAGTTATAATTAAGCATCCAAAACCATATATTGAACAATATGGTCCTATTAAAAATCCTCTATTTATAAATCTGTGTTCATTAGCAAGGAAAATTATAACCTCCATTATCCAACCTAAAATAGAATATATCATAAATAAAAGAAACGGTATTTTTACTTTATCCAATGCACATACTATTTTACTTCTCTTATTTTTATCTGATAATTCAGTATCTACAGAATCACTTGCTTTTTTTAGATCCTTATTCATCTTTTATTCCACTCCTAATTATATTCCTTTATCATTTTATCAGAATTTCAAAAAAATACAACTACTTTAAAATAATTTAGGAATGGATTTTTATCCATTCCTAAATTAATATTAAATATTTCAGTACAAACCAATATTGACAAAAACTACCTAACATAACAAATATATGAAAAATCTCATGAAATCCTATATATTTATTTTTAAATGGTGGCCACTTTAATCCATATATTAATCCTCCTATTGTATAGAAAATACCTCCTAAAAGCAACCATAGTAATCCTTCCATCCCCTTTTCATATGCTGAAAAAATTGTTATCATAGGATATACAGCAATTATTACTGTCCATCCCATTAAAATATATATAGTTGTTGTAAGCCATCTTGGAGCATCAAGCCATACTGCTGTCAGAATTGTTCCAAGAACAGCTAATCCCCATACAATTCCAAATATAGTCCATCCCCAAGGTCCTCTAAGAGGACCTAAACAAATTGGAGTATAACTAGCAGCAATTAATATATATATCATTATATGATCAAATTTTCTAAAAACTCTAGTTCCCTTTTCTTTTAAATTCAATAAATGATATAAACTACTAAATGTATATAATAAAATTAATCCAGCACCAAATATTGAACAAGAAACTATATCCCATGCAACTTCATTACTTTTTTTTGCAGCTGATACTATTAAAATTACAAGTCCAGCAATAGATAGACCTGCTCCTACTAAATGTGTAAACCCACTGACAGGATCTTTTATTTTTTTCATTTAACCACCTCTTAATCTAGTTTTCAATACTAGATTATCATTAGTTCATTACTTTGTCAATATC
This sequence comes from uncultured Clostridium sp., assembly GCA_964402195.1. Lineage (GTDB taxonomy): Bacteria > Bacillota > Clostridia > TANB77 > CAG-508 > UMGS1994. The sequence goes on from CAYOBB010000046.1 coordinate 1,930, forward strand.
TAATCAAAATATTTACTAGTTTTTTCCAATTCATCAAAGTTAGATTGTCTAAAAATATCGTACGCAACTATCGCTACAGCATTTGATAAATTTAAAGAGCGGAGATTTTCTTTCATAGGTATTCTCATAGTTTTATCAATATATTTCTTTAAAATATCCTCTGGAAGACCTTTTGTTTCTTTTCCAAATAAAACGAAAACCTCCTCTTCTTTTGAAACATCAATATCTGAATATACATTTTTCCCTTTTGTAGTCACAAAAAACATTTTATTTTCTTCTGGTTTATATTTTTCTAAAAATTTATTAAAAGAATCATGTTCTTCTATTTCTACTTTATCCCAATAATCAAGACCTGCTCTTTTTACTTGTTTTTCTGAAATCTCAAACCCCAATGGTCTTACCAAATGTAATTTAGCACCTATAACAGCACAAGTTCTAGCAATATTTCCTGTGTTTTGGGGTATTTCTGGTTCAACTAATACTATATTTATTTTCATTTTTCCTCCTTTTTTGTAATATCATTATATTATTTTTTGCTTCAATTATCAATTCTTATTTATTTGACCTATATACCATATTATCTGATATTGATGATAATTTAGAATAATCAGTTATCCCTAAACTATTTTCATATTCTTCTATTGAATTTAAAATCTCACAGATTAAATTTTTTATCTTATCTTCACTAAAAAATACAGACATTGGATACGCCTTTATTGCTCCAATTTTAATATCTGTATTTGGTACTTTATAACTTCTCGAAGATGTATATGTAAAAGAAATCTCATTGTTTTTACCTTTTTCTAATATGAACTTAGCATAATTAATATTATACTCTCTTATCCTTTCTATTTCTTCATCACATAAATTAAGTATATCTTCTAAAGTTAATTTTCTATACCTTTTAGGCTTTAAAATAAATAATGTAGTAAGCCACTCTGTATCTTTATTTAAAACACAAATCTTACTATTTTTTAATAACTCTTTTCTAAAACTTTCCGCTGCTAAAAACATATTAGAAATTATCTCTTGAAATCCTTTTATCCCCAAGGATTTCAAAGTAGTTAAAGCAACTATAGGTCCAGAAGAAGGACGAGTTAATTCTAATGTAGTTTCATATGGATTATATTCTCCATACTGTAGATTTTCTAAATCTATCTTTTTATTAGGATTAAGAAGGTTAAAATCTTCTCTATTTTTTACCAAAAATAAACTCGAAACATATGGGCAAAATCCAGTTTTATGAAAATCTACACCAATAGAATCAGCATATTTAAAGTCTCTAACTTTTTTATTCAAAGATTTAATTTTATCTAAAGTCTTCTTTTCTATATTAAAAATATTTTTTTCATAATCATAACTATTAAAAAATAAATATATCCAACCTAATACAGAATCAACGTGAATATGCGGAAAATAATTTAAATTATATTTATGTATAACCTTCAAATTCAAATCATAAATATCTTTTATTGGATCTATACAAAACTCATTTGTACTACCACCGTTTAAATTAAACCCTAAAAATATTTTTCCTTTTTCTATATTTTGAATTATAATCTTCTCTGCATTTTGTAAATTAATAGTTCCATCCTGATTACACTCTACTTCAAAACAATTATCTTTCCCTATTCCTAACCAATTACATACTTCGTAGTGACATGGATGCCCAAGCCTACTAGTTATCATAAAATATTTATTCTTTTCGCACCCATTAATTTGAGATTCAGGAGAAGCTTTTGTAAGAGCAATTTTAGTAGCATATAAATTAGTTCCTTTTCCTCCAAAAGTAAAAGTTCCATGAGACTGTTTCCAGTCCCATCCTAACAAATCAGAAATATATTTTGAAACTTCTAACTCTGAAGCTATCAATAAACCAGAATATGTATCTTGTGCAAAATTAGGATTAAAAACTTGTGTAAAACTCATACTCGCCATTGAAACTAAATTAACAGGTGGAATTACATTTATCATTGTCCCAGGATTTCCCCAATTAGGCAAATTTTGATATAAAGGAGAAATATATTCAAAAGTTTCATCTGGACTTAAAGAATCATAATTTAAATTACACTTCTCTAAATATTCCATATAGTTTAACTCATGATTGCCTTTAAAAAAAGGTTTACCAAAATTATAAAATTTACTTACCTTTTGGTCTAATATAGATAGATAATCTTTTATTTTATCTATATTAGACTTATTATAATCACCAAAATAATCTTCTAAATTAATAGTCATATCTCATTTCCTTTCACTTATTATTAAAGGGACCTCCATTTCCTCTACTGTTAATCCGGCATGATCTGCTATTAATTTTTCAAATTTTTTTCCATCTATAGTATATCTAATTGATTTTCTCGATTTACTTATAGCTACAAAATCCCCTATAAATTCATCTATCTTATAATGTTTTTCTCCCTTCCCAAGTAAATTAGATTCTAAAAATTCTTTTTTCGTTAAAAGTAAAAAATCATCTTTAAAAATCTTTTTAAATTGTTCCTCAAAATATTCTGTTTTGTTTTTCTTAATAAAAAATGTAACAAATCTAGTTTCAATTGATGGTGGCATTTCTAAACATTCATCTAACACTTTAATTTCATTTATGTATATTTCTTCTACATCAATTGCACCATGGTCAGCAGTTATAATAATTAAAGTATCTTCTAATCTTTTAGATATCCTTTCAATATTATTATTTAATTCTTCTAATACTTCCTTTGTTTCAGGTGAATATACACCTTTTCTATGAATAGTATAATCTGGTTCATCCCAATAAGCAGAAACTAAATTTAATTTATTATCATTATTACACGCATTATATATTTTTTCACACAATTCTTCAATGTTTTTAGCTCCATTATTTTCAAATGCTGGGAAAACTTTATGATATGTTACTTCAGAATTTTTTTCACATATTTTATCATATATTGTTTCATATTTTAAAATTGTTTCTCCTATTGGTGCTATTTTTAATTCTTTAGATGTATAAAAAGGTTTTGACGTAAACACCTCTAAAATATCATTATATTCTTTAAAATGTGGCATCCACCCTATCCATCCACTTTCTAAAGCAGATTTTCCAGAATGAATAGCTGTAGTTGCTGCTACTGTAGTACTTGGAAATACGCTAGTAACGCTAGTTATCATATTTTTTCTCAAAAAACTTTCTTCATTTAAATTATTTTCTAATACATTTTTCCCCATACAATCTAATATCAAAAAAACTATATTTTTATAGTCTTTTTTGATGTATTCATCTAATTCTTTAAGTGAATTATAATTAGAATTCAAATTAAATTTATTTAATATTGATGAACTTATAGATAAAATACTTCTATCATAATCAGGATATTTTATTTTACTCATAGCGCCCCTCCTATTATTAGTATTGTATGTAAATATGTAAGGGCAAGCATCGCTCGCCCAAATCAATTTTTACATTTTTTTTAGACTATAATTATAATCATTTAAATAAACATTTACAAGATGTAAATATTTAGAGGCTAATTTAAATAAATTCTCGTTTCCTATAAATAATATTTTATCTATCTCCTCTTGAGACAAATCTAATATTTCAGACAGTTGATACTCTAAATGTTTATACAAATTGACAGGATATTTTCTTTTATATATAAATAACCATTTAAGAAAATAAAGTCTTGCTCTATAAATATAATCTAAAATATCTCTTTCTTCTCTTTCAATACAAATCTTAATTCTTTCATTATACTTTTTAATTCTATGCTCTAATATTTCTAGTCGCCTTTTTCTTAAATCCTCACTATAAAAAGGAAAAAACTTCTCTTCTATTAGTATCTTTTCAGAAATTTCACCAATTAGTGGAATTCCATATTTATAAAAAGCTCCCAAAAGCATATCTGCAGAATCATGTACAACTGAATTTTCCATATCATCAATATTAGGAAATTCAGGAGCCATAATAGTTACATCTATCGCAATTTTAGGATGTTTAATGTAAAATTCTATCCTATCTGCGATACTATCAGTAATAATAGAAGGTCTTTTATCAATAAAATCAAAACTAGTATTTTTATCAATTATATCTACAATATCATTGTAATCCATTGTATACATTTTATTTGTAAAAACACATACATCGATATCTGATAATCCCTCTATAAAACCTTTTTCATATGTAGCCGAACCATAAATCAAACCAGAAACTATCTCAAGCTCCCTTAAATTTTCCTTAAAATACCGCTTTACATCATCTAATACTTCCCTATAGTTATTTAAATTAATCATATAATGTCCTCCTTTTCATCTTAAACTATAGTTGTCAAAAATGTTATTACATCGCCTCCTAAAATATCTGTATACTATATATTTATTCATAAACTCTGTAATTATTACTAATAATTTTAAACAACTATGGGAAAAAAACTCTATATCTTCTATTTTTAGGCAAAAAAATAGACTTATCAATACCTGTAAAAGTCTTGATAAATCTATGGTACAAATAAGCATAATAGATACAAACCAGTTCTTAGCAAAGAACTGGTTTTGTCATTCGGATTATGAAAATACAAATAGTAACGTTGCAACCAGATTAGTAAAACTATGCATAGAAATTGGCACCAATATATCCTTTGTCTTATGATAACGATATCCCCAATACAAAGGTTCTATCATATAGTTCCATATATAGTAAAATAGACTAGGATCATTAAGTACATGCATTGCTGCAAATACGATTGTAGAAAAAATAATATACAAGGTTTTGTTCTTAATAAACCTATATGGCAAGAACCGAAAAATAAACTCTTCTATTATTGGTCCAATAATAATTAAATCTACCGAATTTAAAATTGGTGCTACATAAAATAGCTCTTCTATACTGGTCTGATTAGTTGGTTGTCCCACTATTATGAAAGACTCAATGCAAGTGGATATTACAAGAATAGGAATAAACTTTAAGATTTCTTTAAAGATTTTCTTTATCTCTTTAATTATATTTCTTCCTAGTTTTCCTCTGTTTCTTTCGCTCATTTTATCCAGACAATCTGTCATATATACAGTAGAACCGATCAATGTAATAAACATTAAAACAATAAACCAGATAATCTCAAATGCTAACGGTAAATTAATTTTCATACATATGCCTATAACTGAAACATAGAATGCAAATGCAAAAAAACTCCGCGTTTTTTCTTTCATTATAAATGTAAAAAACCGTACTATTTTAGTATTCATTAAATTCCCCTCCTGTTTAGTAATGATTTTAGCTTAATAACGAATATGTTTTCAAGCTTATATCAGCAATGTAATTAAAACAGTTATTATTATACCATAAAATTATGTGAAATTCAAATTTTTTATAGTAAATGTATTAAATTAGTGAATTGTAAAAGTAACTTCCAAAAGAAAAAGTAAATCCCGAGTTTGCCACTTAATTTAAAAATATTTAACTTTTTGCAAGTAAATACTTGCTTTTTTTTTACGCCTTATTTATATAATATTAGTGTCTACTACTGCAAATTTTTCTGGCGAATATTCTAAATATTTT
>CAYOBB010000047.1:0-7344 GCA_964402195.1 uncultured Clostridium sp.
TTTCTTGAAAAGATATTATATTTTATGTTTAAAAACTCCTCTTGTTTACCATAAATTTGGTATTGACGAATCCAAAGAATTAATTAAAGATTTTCAAGATGAAACTCACACTTTCATTGATCCAGTAAAACAATTAGCAGAAATGCTAGGCATAGGAATTACTCTTGCTTATAGATTAGTAAAACAAAACACTATTAAGTCTATAAAAGTTGGTAGGCAATATAAAATTCCTAAACAAAATATTATTTCTTATTTATTAAGTCAAAATGTTGTTTAGGCTAAATTTTATATTTACTACAAAAAATCAATAGTAAATTAATTTAGTCTGTTACATCAGAAAGGAGTTTATAATGGTAACAGAAAATTTACAAACAATTAAAGTATCTGTAAGTAGTCTTGTCGTTCGAAACGGAATATATCAAGCAGTTTTAGAATACTATGACGAAAACGGAAAGAGACAACAACCTTGGCGTTCTACTGGTTTAAAAGAACGCGGAAATAAAAAACAAGCTATGGCAAAAGCTGAAGAAATAAGAGCAAATTTAGAAAAACAACTAAATTTAAAAGCTCTAGATAATCCAAAATCAAATAATAATCCAAAAGATATTCTTTTTATAGAATATCTTTTATATTGGCTAGAAATTACTAGACATAATGTGGAGGCTTCAACTTTCACATCATATAGGCAGATGACAAATAACCATATTAAAAGGTATTTTACTGAAAATCATATAAAATTAGTAGAATTGTCAGCTATTCATATTCAAACATTTTATAATGAATTAATGATTAAGTATAACCTTTCTGCTAACACAGTTATTCATCATCACGCTATTATAAGAAAATGTTTAGATTATGCTTTTAAAATGGATATTATTTCTAACAATCCTGCCGATAAAATACAAAGACCTAAGATGGAACAATTTATAGGTAGCTTTTATACAGAAAGTGAATTAAACACTTTGTTTGAAAAATCTAAAGGTGATCCTTTAGAACTTGTTGTATTAGTTACTGCTTTTTATGGTTTAAGAAGAAGTGAAGTATTAGGTTTACAATGGGATTCATTTGATTTTGAAAATAAGACAATTACAATAAAGCATACTATCACAATAACAAATACAGATGGTAATAATAGAAAAATTGAAGGAAAAGACAGAACTAAAAACAAATCAAGTTATAGAACATTACCTTTATTTGATGATATTGCAGATAAACTTTTAGAGTTTAAAGAAAAGCAAGAATCTTTTAAAAAGGCTTTTGGTAATTCTTATAATAAAAATTATTTAAACTATGTTTTTGTTAATTCTCAAGGCAGATTACTTCGACCAAACTATGTTACTGAACATTTTAGTATATTGTTAAAAAAGATTGGGCTAAAGCATATTAGGTTTCACGATTTAAGACATTCTTGTGCAAGTTTATTACTTGCTAAAGATATAAAAATGAAAGCCATACAAGAATGGCTAGGACACTCTTGTTTCTCTACAACTGCAAATTTATATGCTCATTTAGATAGTAAGTCAAAACAAGAATCTGCTGAAGCTTTGGTTAATGCTTTAAAAGTTGCAGATACAAATAAAAAAGAAAATGAAGAAAGAACATCTTTATCTTCTAAAAATAATTAGTTATATGGTGTCGATGGTGGGAATCGAACCCACATGGATGTTATCCGCAGGTTTTTGAGACCTGTGCGTCTGCCTATTCCGCCACATCGACATATATTTATGCTTGCTTTCTAATAATAACAAATTTATTATTAAAAAGCAAGCATATTTTTATTGATATAGAAATTTTGATGGAAAACTAAGACATCATACTATGCCAGAATTAAATAAAATGTATTATTTTTTGTACCTTGTGTGTCGCACTCATTCTATTCGTTTGATTGCTTACGTGGCACTTCAAATAATACATTTATTTAATTTTTATAGTGCCCAAACTTTTTTGGTTCTATTGTTTTATAAATGTTCCTTCAAATGTTACGTTATGTCCACAATATGGCGTCCACGAATCTTTATATTGTTCATCTATTGTTATACTACTATCTGCTATTTTAAATATAACATTATAATCAAAATTATCTCCATTTGCTATTCTTTCTACATATGCAAAATTTCCATCTGATGTAGATTTCGCGGTTCCACTTAATTCTCCTATATTAGGATATCCGGCAGGTAACATATATTCACAATAAATTTCAAAATCAAATTGTCCAGCTTTTGAATTAGTTATTTTTATTGTATTATTTCCGCTTCTCGTATATGTTCCCTCTGATACAATAACACTTGAAGATGCAAACTTTATATCTTGAACTGAACTACTAGTAGAGCTACTACTTGAATTTGAACTAGATGATGAAGTACCATTTGATGAAGATGAATTAGTTTGAGATGAGGTTGGTGTATAATAGTCTGAATAATGTGTCAATGGACCATCTTTAAACTCTAATTCACTTACTGTATATCCATTACTAATATTTACAACTACAGTTTGTGTACAACTCCATTGTCCTCCTGCATGTTGATATTTTCCTAATATACATAATTCATTGTTATCATTTATAAATAAATGAAGTTCTTCTATATATCCAGATATTTCACTTTCCCATTTTGTTACACTTGATTGCCCATACATAGTCTCCCAAATATCAGAAAATGATTTCTTCTCTTTTTCCATTATCCTATTAAATTCAGTTTTTACTGTAGCAGTTGATTTCTCTATTACTTCTGATTGTTCAAATCCATATTCTTTTATTAAATCTTCTAATGAAATTTCTTTTACAGTTTTTAGATTTATATTATATGTGTCTGCCCAAATACTCTCATTTCCACCCTTCCAGATAATTAAAGATAAAATATTATTATTTTCCGTATAAGAGTATGAGATTTCTTCTGTTTCATTTCCTACCTGATCATAATAATTGTTTGCATTTAAATTACTTTCAAATCCATAATTTTCTTTAATTTCATCATTTATATCTTTTATATTATTTGAATTTATATTTATACATGGATATTCAAAAGTTTTTCCATTTATAGTTTTGGTTAGTACAGAATATACTAATTCCTTACTATCATCTATCTTTTTATATCTTGGTGAATTTTTAGCTGTTTCAACTTTTTCTTTTATCGAATCAGTAATCATATCTTTTGTTGGAACATAATTTTCTTTTGCTTTATTAAAAGCTTCTTTTTTCTCCGAATTTTTTGCATCTTTAGCTAGTGATACTTTTTGACTTACTTTTTCATCTACTTTAACAAAATCAGTATCATAATTTTGTTCTACTTCTTCTGGCTCATATTTTTCATTATCAAAATTTAAATTATATACTTTTTTATCACTATATGATGTTGTTACAGCATACCAACTATATTCTTCTTCATCAAGGTTATATAAATATTCCATATCAAAGTTTTCATCAAGATCTACTTTTATTGTATCTACTTCATTTTCTTTATTTATTTTATAAATATTTGCTATATAATCACTCATATTTTTAAAACCATAGACTATTAACTCTGGGACTTTATCTTCATCTAAATCACATAGTTGTAATTGCATATTATCCATTTCCTCAAAATCGTCATCTTTTAATACTTCTAAATATATATCGCCCCATTCTAGTTTCTTTTCTTCATCTTCTTTATTATTTTTCATCCATAAAAAAGTTCCTGTAGCAGCACCTCCAAGTAATAATATAAGTATTATAATTATAGCTATTATTTTCTTCTTTCCTATTTTATTTTTCACTTTTTGTTCTTTTTTAGGTTCTTCTGAAACTCCATTTTCTATAGTAGCTTCTTTTTCTGTTTTTTCTTCTGTATTCGTTTCTTCTTGTTTCTTGGTCTCTTCTTTTCTAATCTCCTCTAATTTTTTTTCATCATCAATAGCTTTTTGCTCTGTAATAGTATTTTCGATATTTGCTCCACATTTGGTACAAAATTTTACACCATCATTAATTTCTTCATTACACTTTGGACATTTCATTTTTTATCTCCTTTTTTAAAAATTTTTTACATTTTGTCAGGCATTTTTATACCTAATAAATTAGCACCTATTTTTAATACTTTACTTACTGCACTAGTCAATAGTACTCTTGCATTTTTAATATTTTCATCTTCTACAATAATCTTATTTTCATTATAGAAAGTACTATATGCTTTTGCTAAATCTATTAAATATCTTGATAATATAGAAGGTTCATTTTTTTCTGTTACTTGTATTAATATTTCTTCAAAATTATATATTAATTTTATAATATTTTCTGAATATCTATCTGTTAAAATACTAAAATCAATTTCTTCTATATTAGGAATATTCAAAACTTTTTCTAATACACTTTTAGTTCTAACATATGTATATTGAATATATGGCCCTGTTTCCCCTTGGAAGTTTAGAATCGTATCCCAGTCAAATATTTCATCTTTAACTCTATTATTTGATAAATCATTAAATATTATAGCTCCAATACCTACTTGTTTAGCTATTTCTTCTTTGTTTTCTAAGTTAGGATTTTTTTCTTCAATAATTTTTCCAGCTCTTTGAATTGATTCTTGTAATAATTCCTCTAATTTTATAATGTTTCCTTCTCTTGTAGACATTTTACCTGTAGGTAATAATACCATACCAAACGATACATGTTCTAAGCCTTTTGTATATTTTTCTTCTAATCCTAGAAGTTTTGCTACTTCAAATACTTGTTTAAAATGTAGATTCTGTTCATATGATGTAACATATAGAGCTTTATCAAAGTCATAAATTCTTGCTCTATATAAAATAGCAGCTAAATCTCTAGTTGCATATGTAGTAGAGCCATTTGATTTTTCTATGATACATGGTGTATTTATTCCTTCTTGCTCTAAATCAATTATTTTTGCACCCTGTGATTCTATTAATCTTCCAGTATTATTTAAAATATCGATAACTTCCTGCATTTTGTCAGAATAAAAAGATTCGCCATTCCAAGAATCAAATGTACTTCCTAATAGGTCATATACTCTTTGAAATTCTTTTAAACTTAAACTTCTAAATTTTCCCCAAAGTTCTAAGCAATATTTATCTCCATCTTCTAATTTCTTAAAATTATTTCTACATTTCTCTAAAACATTTTCATCCTCTTTACATAGGCTATTAATTCGAACATAAATTTTTGTAAGTTCATTTATAGGGTCTTCATCTATATTATACTCGTCAGACCATCTTTTATAACCTTCAATTAATTTTCCAAATTGAGTTCCATAGTCACCTAAATGATTTACACCTATTGTGTTATAACCCAAGTATTTATATATATTATATAAAGCAGCACCTATCACAGTAGAACGCAAATGACCTATATGAAAAGGTTTAGCAATATTAGGAGCTGAATAATCAATAACTATATTTTTTCCTTGTCCAAATTCTGACTTACCATATTCATCAGACTCTATAATGTTTTTTAAAACCTCTTTTGCTAATATTTCTTTATTAATATAGAAATTTAAATATCCACCTTTTACTGTAGCTTGCTTTATAATATCATCTAATTCTATTTTTTCTTTTATTTCACTTGCAATAATTTGTGGCGATTTTTTTAATATTTTTGCAAGACTAAAACATGGGAAAGCATAGTCTCCCATGTCTGAACTTGGTGGGATTTCTATATATTTAGTTATTTCTTCTTCATTTACTTCTATAGCGTTTACTATTTTCTTTGCTACTTTCTTTTTTAAATCTATCATTTTTTAATCCCCTAAACAAATTCCTATATTTCTAGCTGTTTTTACTAAGTCATGATCCATTGTAACAACTCTTACATTGCTCTCTGCTGTACCTCCTTGAACTGCTCCGATTTCTTTATTATTTCCTACAACTTCTTCTAATGGAACAGAGTCTAATTTTCCGTTTTTTAATCCTGTTAAAATATTAAATTTTCCTTCTAAAGCAAATCCCATTGCTTTGGAACCATATTTTGTTGATAATACTCTATCATATGCGGTTGGAGTTCCACCTCTTTGCATATATCCGAAGTACTGTACATCTAGATGTTAATCCTGTTAATTTTTCAAGTTCTTTTGCTACTTTTTCTCCTACTCCTCCTAATTTTGTATTAATAACTCCTGCTCCTCCATCTCTTTCATCTGCAACAGATATCTCTCCTCCTTTAGGAAAAGCTCCTTCTGAAACAACAACAATAGCAAAATTTTTACCAATTGCCTGTCTTCTTTTTATGGCCTCTGCCGCTTTATTTATATCGTATGGTATTTCTGGAATTAAAGCTACATCTGCACCACCAGCAATAGCAGATTCTAATGCAATCCATCCGGGCTTCTCTTCCCATAACTTCTAATACCATTATACGATTATGAGTTTCTGCTGTTGTATGAAGTCTGTCTAATGCTTCTGTTGCCACTGAGACAGCAGTATTATATCCAAAAGTAATATCAGTGCATGCAACATCATTATCTATTGTTTTTGGAACTCCTATTACATTAATTCCTTTTAAAGTAAAATCTCTGGCAGATTTTTGCGTACTATCTCCTCCTAATGTAAATATACAATCAAATCCGTCATCTATAACATTTTTAACACAAACGTCTGATAAATCTTTATATTCTACCTCTCCATTTTCTCCTTGAACTTTATAATGAAATACATTTGCGTTTGTAGAAGAAGATATAATTGAACCTCCTTTTTGCAAGATTCCAGATGCAGTATCTACACTACTTAAACGAATATAATTGTTTTCAAGTAACCCTCTATAACCATCTATAAATCCATAACATTCTACTCCATTTTGTTCTGCTGTTTTTACAATTGCACGAATAACAGCATTAAATCCTGATACATCTCCTCCATTTGCTAATATAGCTACTTTTTTTAACATTTTTCATTCCCCCTATTGTTTTATTCTATTATATCATCTTTATTTTCTTTCTTTTTTACAATTATATACTTATAAATTTGGTAAATTAAGTTAGGAATACATAAAATCATTCCTATTGTCGCAATTATCATGTAAAGAAATGGAAGTACTAACACAAATACAATAATTCTAATTAACCATGACATCCATCTTTTCAAATCTGGTAAAAGTTTTTTTAATATTATATCTGTACCTATAAAATATAGCATAAAACCACTAAATATACTAAACATACCAAGAGCTAGACCACAATATAATACTGATTCTGAATATTGGTCTATAAAACTATAATATTCTTTTATTTTATTTAATGTTTCTAAAGCTTCTTCTTTAGTTAAAGAAGTTTCTGATTTAACTGCAGCTTCGTCATTTAGCTCTACAAATTCAATAGCTTCATTCAAACTATTATTTTCAGAAATTAATGCATTTTTCATTGGGAT
>CAYOBB010000048.1:0-7094 GCA_964402195.1 uncultured Clostridium sp.
AAAGTAGTCCATAAGGGTTCCACATTTAGGGCATTTAGTAGGAAATCTATTAAAGAATATTAAAATAGAATTATACCATTTTAATAAAGATTTTCTAAAAGGAAGGTCATGAAACGTTTAGATAAAGCGTTGTAATCAAGATAAGAACATTTAGTAAAGATAGAATTATTTAAAGTTTGTTCAGCGAGAATAACATGAATGTGAGGATTAAAATTAAGAGGTCTACCAAAAGTGTGAATAAAGGCAAAGAAACCAGGTTTTTTCTTAAGATTATATATTCTAACGTTCTTTTTAATTTTCATGCCTGATGAAATTGGTGGTCTCCGTAAGGATGTTATTAACAAATTAAAGAGCAGTTATTTTTACGAAATTGAAAATGAGGCTCCACTTAAATTTAAAAGTATAGTATAAGGAGGGACTAAGGATGGCAATAGAATTAAAGAAATTTAAGAGAGAAAATAAAAGTAAAAATTTTACTTATGATTTCTTGGGAAGAGTGCTAGGATATACTAAAGTATTTGTTTGATGGCAAATGGTAAACGAAGTATTCGTTATGACCAAGCAATTTATCTAGCATCATTTCATGGGAAAACACCAGATGAGATGTTCTATGATGATTTTATGCGGGATGAGATTATAAAAAAGAATATTAAAAAAAATTCAGAAAGAAGTGTCAGAATATCATGTTAGGTAAATAAAAAGATGACTGTGGTTGTAATTGTAGAAGTGTTGAAGAATTTTCTTCTTTTTTTTACATCTTTTTACATAGGTATTATTTGTTAGATACTCCAAAAGTACAATAATTACAACAATATATGTTATAATAAAAAGAGAGGATAATCCTTTTAGAATATAGTAATGGAGGTTAGCTTATTATGGAAAAAAATAATTTAACAAGAAATCAAGAAATAGAACAAGCATTTAAAGATACTTTTTCAAAATATAACATTAGGAGTGTTCGTGAGCAATATAATGTGATAATAAATGTATTGCAGGGAAATTATGACTATATTACTAGGGAAAATGGAGCCAGAGATATTATTGAAAAATACGGAAAAGAAACAGTACGAACTGCCATATTAGAAAATGCCCTTTTAAACAATATTTTTTCTAAAAATATGCAAGATATGAAAACTAAAATTACTAATCATATAATTGAACTACATAATCCTAGTTATTTACAAGGGAAAGGTTTTACTAGAGAGCAAGCAAAAGAAATTGTAGAAAAAGGGATTGATACACAATTGCAATCAATAAGTAATTATTCCCAAGAAGGCTTTGTAGAAAGTTATTTAACAAATATACAAACAGGACTATCACAAGAAGAAATGGAACAAGTTATAAATAGTAGTCATTATATAAAAGAAGCTATTGATAGTATTGAACGTGTTTATATAAATTCGCTTACACCTGAAAAAAGAGAAGAACTTCGAACCGAAGAATATAAAGTATTAAATGAAGCTGAAAATATTTTAAAAGCATCAGAACAATACAAGAGGCAAGAAAAAATAATAGAAGAACAAAGGAAAAATTTTGAAACTTATATGAATCAGCCAATAGATGTAAAAGCAGTAGATGCAGGCAGATGGCTAATAATTAGCTCATTAGAAATGGACTTTATAAATAATAAAAAAGGAAAAGCTAATAGTGAAGAATATGATAAATTTATGACTAATTTAAGAACATGGGTTTCTAATATGTCGGACGAAGATATTTTAAGTATAATTTCAAGTTATTCTATTAAAGATGTAGAAAAGTTTGGGGATATTAAAAATGATAAATCTTTTCAAGGTGTTATTGATTACTTAAAAGAAAAAGGATTAGATAATGAAGAAAATAAAAACCTTTCAGCAAATAATGCCGAGTTTCATCGTATAGTACAAGATTTAGAGAAGCATGAAATAGCTGTTCAAGCTGAAGATTTTCTATATGATGAATTTATGAAAAAAAATGAAATGCATGAGAATAATTTAACTCCAGAGCAAAAGGAAATGGAAGAAAAATTCTGGAAAGAATTAGATAAAATGACAGATGATGAAAAGATAGTTTTAGTAAGTAGCTATGATAAAGAAGAAATAAAGGCTAAAAGTAGACCTCTTGCACAAGTAGTAGAGTTATCTAATGGTAGGCATTGGTTTGCTAGTACAGGAGAGAGTTCTTATGATAAACTCATTCAAAACGAACATGAAACACCAATTTTAAATAATAATGAAAATGTTGCTGAAGTTCAACAAATGTTAAACAATCAATATAGTAACGAAGATATAGTTAAAATGGCAGAAAGCACTATTGGATCAAATCCTAATATGGAAAGTGATACTACTAAATTATTGAATGAGGCTGATGAAATTTTAAGACAAGCATCAGATATGAAACTTGCTGAAATTACTAGAGATTTAGATGATATACAAGAGCAAATTTCTAATTATCAAGAAGGACTAAAACAAGAAGAAATGCCAAATAAAGAAGTTGATAATAGCCTAGATAATTATGTTTTAAGGGAACAAGCAATTAATCAAAATCAAGAGCTATCAGAAGAAGAAAAAAAACAAAAAAGACAAGAGCTTTGGGCTGAATTTGATAACTATGTAGAAAAAACTCCAGAAAATAAAGGAAGAGCAAAATAAAAGAAAATAGGTGATATGTATGGATAATCAAGAGGCTATGGTAGATAATTTATATGATTATTCTGATATTGTCGTAGATACAGAACATCTACTTACGATAGTTGAATATTATAATAATATTTATAATTATTTTTCAAGTATAGCTGAAGAAGATGAAAAAAGAAACAAAAGACTTAAATATGATTATCAAGTTTATCAATGTAAAAAAAGATGGTTTGAATTATCTGTTAGTATAATGGATAATAAGTATAATCATAGTGAGTATAAAAGTTTAATGGATTTCAAAAATGCTATTGAAAACGATAGAATTAGGAATGTAGCTACACTAACAATAAAACTAACTATAGATTATGAGAGTGGAAATTATGGTAATGAAATTAGTTATGAAAACAATTTTGTGTTAGATTTCAAACCTTACAACATTAAATTTCAAAGGGTTTCAAATCACGAACTTACAACAATGAAAGAAATAGAAGATAATACCAGAAAATTACTAAATAATTTTACTTCACAAACAACTATCTTTAACAAATAACGGAGGGAAATTATGTATCAAGAATCATTAAAAATTTCTAATAGAATAATTACTGCTGAAGATTTACAAGAAATATTTTCTTTTATGAATGATACTTTAAATAAATGGTTAAAAGTATATAAACAAGAAGAAAGACAAAATAGACCTATTGAATGGCTTTATCAAAAGTGGACTTTTAATGATGCAAACAGTAAATTAAGTTTTGATGTTAGTTTTAGTGATAATACATCTATTAGCTTTGATAACTATGGGAGTTTTATCGGCGTATTTAATAATAGAATTAAAGAAATAACTAAAATCACAGCATATTTTTTTCTCTACTATAGTACGCAAGATGGTGAAAATAAAAAAAGTTATTTTCAAAAAATAGCAATGTATGTTTATGAAAATGAAATTTCTGTAGATGTGGATTTATCTAGTGAAGATCGTAAACTTAATGAAGTATATGAGCTAATAAAAAATAAAATAAATAATGCTCCAATAAAATATGATAATGTTATAAAAAAAAGAAAGTCTATACATACAATATCAGCATTTGCTTTAGGGTATATTCCTGCTATGGTTATTGGAATTGCTACTTTATTTATGACCGCTGTGCGAGATATTTTATCAGACACTTATGTCTTATTCCCACTGCTTGTATCAGTTGTTGCTTATTTTATTGGTGAAATGTTGGCAAGTAATAGATTTAATAAATACTATGATGAGTTAATTCCTAATAAAAAATATGTAGGTTATGATTCTGATAAAGGTACATCAATATATGAAGATGATATAGATGCATATACAAGTGAAAATGAAATATTAATTGGTAAAAATGCTGACAATATGAAAAAAAGAAATGAAATAACAACAAAATATACTAAATATAAAAAATTAATACCGTATGAAATTATCGCATTATTGATTCTATCAATAATAGTTATATTTTTATAAAATATGCTAAAAAAGAACAAAAAGGAGTTGTATGGTTATATAAAAAAAACGGAAACAACAAGATGGTTTACTTATATATGTGAAGATGGAAATAGAAAATTTGTAAGACAATATAAAAGAGATACTTCCCCAATGCACGGTTATCCAAGAACTGTACCTCAAAGTTTAGTTTTAATTTTACTTGATGAAACTAAAATAAAACATTCTATGCTTCTGCAAAACAACAGAGAATACATTGATGAAGAATATATTGTTGGAGTAGAACTAGATATAAATAAAGAAAAAGAAACAATTATAAATACAGTAATAGACTATATAAATGAAATGATTAAAGTAGATTGTTCTTCTATAAAAAAATATATTAGTTGGAAAAACAATGATGAGCATTTAAAATTTTTAGTAAATCATATTGTAAATATATATGAAGCACGAGAGAATGTACATGAATGCTATGAGAAATTAAATATAACTAAAGAAAGCATAGAATCACTATTAGAAAACAAGTTGGATAATAAAAGAAAGTTATCTTTAATACATGGGGATCTTCATACAGGAAATATGATAAAAAAAGATAATGATATTTATGTGATTGACTGGGAATTAGGAACATTAGGTGATTTAGCCTATGAACTTGCAACTCACTTTATTTTAATGAAATATGGTGAAGAAGAAAAGAATATTTATTATGATGAAATCTGCAAAAGAAACAAAATAGATAAAGATAGATTAATAAATGATGTTAAAGTTTATACTATTTTTGAATATTATCGTAGAGTTATATTAAAAGTATTTAGAATTGATAAATTCATTAGTGAAAATAAAGATTATGAGAAATTATTGGAAGAAGTATATCCTGAATATTTAAAATTATGTGAACTAACTAATAGAGAAATAATTTCAAAAGAAGATTTAAAGACATTATTTTAAAAAAGTAAATAGGGTGGTATAAATGAATAATATAGAAGATATTTCAAATTTTATTTTTGTTGGGAAAAAATTTGAAGAATTAACAAAATATGATTTATTAATAATCAATACTGACTTTGCTGAAAAAAAAGTAGCCGATGATTTATATAAAATGTTTAAGAGTAATATTATAGATTCTAATACTACATTCTTAATATGCGATGGACATAGTGATAATCAGACTAATAGTGCAGATACTTTAATTAAGTATATAAAAGAATATAAATTAGAAAATGAAATTATAATTGATAGAGAATATATCATTAATCCAGAACTATTAAAAAATATAAATAAAATAGTAGATATAAATAAGTATAATAGTATTTTAAGAGTAGCTAAATCTTTTATTACAAGAAGATGGTATATGAATGCTAAAAGACATAACTTTCCTATAGAAAATGTGATTTCTATGGGGTAGTAGATAGTAGAAATATTGATAAGGATACTTGGTATTTAACTGATGCTGGAAAAAAACAAGTTATGAAAGAATTTATAAATATAGGACAGCAAACAATTGATGAGGAATTATCATTATAAAATAATAAATAGGAGGTACTTATGGAAAAACAAGAATATATAGAATTTGTAAATGAAAGATTAGAAGGAAAATCTAAAAAAATATTTTTAGATCAAATAGAAAGATATTACGACATTCAAGATAATTGTGTTTTAGAAAAACATCCTTATAAAGTAGGTGATGATGTTTATTTACGGAAAGGTACTTTACTTCACGGAACATTTAGGGATTTAGAAGGTTTAAAAGCAATAGCTAAGGATGGTCTTATAGCAGGATGGTTTGTAAATGGTAGAGCAGGGAAATACCCTAGTGCTGTAGGAGTATGGAACTTACAAAAAGATTACTTTCTAAAAGATTATATTAACTTTTATAGTGGTGGTACTATTAAAATCCAAAAATTGGATGGTTCTGGGGAATATACAACTGAAGTTATTCCGTTAAATGAATTAGGAAAAGAGGCTGATATGATTGTACATAAAGGACTTTATAAATGGTACATTGAACAAACTAAAGAAGCTAGATTTATGCCTTCTTTAGTTCAAGATCAAGTCCAAATTGGAATAATAATGAATGATAATTATAGATATGCAGATGAATTATTAAAAGGCGATATTTTAAATGGTTCTATTAGTGATAAGGATATCAAACCATTTATAAAGGAAGATTATTATGAACAGTTTTTAGAAGATAGAAAACATCCAGATGCTTTCTTCACTGATAGAGAAAGTGCAATTCTTTTTGGAATTCCAGGTAATTTAATTGAAGGAGTTCTTGTGGGAAGAGAATATGAAAAAGCTATATTAGATGGTAGTGCTTCTAAAGAACTCAATGAGATAAAAGAACTTTTACCAAATGCTTATATATGTAATTTAGATGGAAAAGTTATAGTGGAATAGCTTTAAAAAAATAAAGGAGAAAAAATGAAAACAATTTATTTAATAAGACATTCTATGACTGGTAGAATGATTGATAATTATAAGGATTTTAAAAATAATGTTACTTGGGAAGAATATAATCGTAATATGCTTTTAACAGTTGAAGGTGAAGAAAAAGCTAAAAAACTATGTGATGTAGAAGAATTACAAAATATAGAAGATATATATGCAAGCAATTCAGCAAGAGCTATTGCTACAGCAAAATATTTAGCAGACAAACAAAACTTACTTATAAAATTAGATGATAGAATTAATGAGATAGAATTTGATGTTAAATATTATAGCGAAATGCCAGATGATTTTAATTATCAAATGTTTAAAAATAAGGATTTAAAAATTAATACTCACGAATCATTTAATGATATGGATAGAAGATTGGATAATTTTATAAAAGAAATATTAGATAGCGATAGAAATAATGTAGCTATAGTAATACATGGGATAATATTATTATCTTATTTAGGAAGCATCGCCGAAGAAACATTCGATGGAAGCAGATTTAAAGTAACATTTAATGGAAATGTTATACTTGATGGAACACCTAAAGCTCCTGATATTTATAAACTAGAGTTTGATGA
>CAYOBB010000049.1:0-7079 GCA_964402195.1 uncultured Clostridium sp.
TTTTTGTTTGATGGGTAGACCTTGGCTGACCCCTACATAGCTTAATATTAAAAGTTTTATTTTATGTGCCATTATCTAGTTATGATTAAGCCATTCAATGATTTTAAATTTAAATTTTATATCAGGTGAATCTTCTGATATTATTGAAAGATTTTCTGAAGACAGATTTTCTTCTAATATTTTAATAGAAGAAGAGTCCATTTCGCATGAACTATTATCAATGAAACATAGAGGTGGGAACATTACACACCACCAGTTTTGACCTTTGGCTTTACCTATTTTTACATTTAAACCATCATAGTTACCTGCTGGAAAAGTGACATTTCCGTAAGATTTAGTAGGAAAATAAAAGTTACCTATTTCTAAAGATACATCGTAAGAAAATCCTTCTTCCTCAATAGTTTTTTTTGAGACTTCTGTAAGTTCATCCAAATGAGAGTTAGCAAAGGCTATAAAGTCTTCTTTAGAATTAATATCTTGTTCAATGTTGTTAATATATTCTAAAATAGAATCTCTAACTTTTAATTTTAATGATTGGTCTTCTTTTGAATCACTATTAGCAATGACATGTAATCTAAATACAGAACTTGAGATATCTGAAAAAACAGCATTCGCATAGTTTATAGCTGAGAAGAATATTAAAATTGTAAACAATACTATTAAAATAATTGGATATTTAAATTTTCTAAAAAAATGAATCATAAAAACCTCCATTTTAAAACTGATATTTAGATTATGAACATTTTTTAAATAAATATACTTGTCGAATTTAGACATATGAAAAATGTTGACAATAGAAAAATACAATGGTAAAATTTACCAGTAACTAATTCTAGGAGGTTTTATATATGTTTAATAAAATTGAAACGGAAAGAATTTGTAGTTTATATGTAAATGAGGTACATCTTGTTGTTATGCTTATGCCATATATAGAAAAAGAGTTAGAAAAAAACGGAAAAGTAGTAACAATATTAGAAGATAGTCTGGAGGAAGAAGTAAATATGTTACTAGAAAAGACTAGTTTAGAGGAGAATAAAAAAGAGAAAATAAGAAAAGTTAATTGGAATTCTAAAAATTTAGATGATTTAGAAAAGCTAAAGGATTCTCTAGATAATAAAGTTGTGATAGTAAAGGGAAGTAGAGAATATATTGAGAGAGTAAATAATATTTTAGAAAAACAAAAAATAAAAATAATAAATTGTATTTGCTTAGATGATTTTGAAAAAAGAGCAAAAGAAATTTTAAAGGAACATGATAAAATCTTAAATACTTTAGGAGAACAAGAGATTTCGGAAATTTTTCATATAAATTTAAAAGATAAAACTCGACTATTGACTAAGTAAAATTAATGATATATTATAGGTGTACTATTATAATCTGAATATGAAAGGAGTACTTTAGTGTATGGAAGAAAGTTATTTAAAAGCTAAAGAGCTACTAAAGAAGTATAATCAAGAACACCTATTATTAAATTATGAGAAGTTAGATGAATCAAAGAAAAATGAATTATTAAATCAAATTTTTTCTATAGATTTTGAATTAATGAATGAATTATTTAAAAATGCAAATAAAAAAATAGATTTTGACAAGTCACAAATTGAACCAATTGAATATATAGATAAATCAAAACTTACTGTTTCTGAAACAAAAAGGTTTGAAGAAAAAGGAATACAAGCAATTAGAGATAATAAATTTGCTGTTGTAACAATGGCTGGGGGACAGGGAACTAGATTAGGACATAATGGTCCTAAAGGAACATTTGATATGGGGTTAGATTCTCATAAATCTTTATTCGAATTGCTTTGTGAATCTTTAAAGAGAGCTAGAGAAGAATATGGAACTGTTATTCCTTGGTATATTATGACTAGTAGAGAAAATAATAAAGAAACAGTTGAGTTTTTTGAGAAAAATAGATATTTCGGATATCCAAAAAGCGCAGTACACTTTTTTATCCAAGGTCAATTACCTATGATTGATTTAAACGGAAAAATTTTATTAACAGAAGAAGGTTTGGTAAAAGAGGCAGCAGATGGTCATGGAGGAGCTTTAAAAGCATTAGGTAAAGAGAAAATAATTGAAAAGTGGAAAGAAAACGGCATTGAATGGATATTTATAAGTGGTGTAGATAATGTTCTTGCTAAATTAGTAGATCCTATTTTAATTGGTATGTCTATAGAAAATAAAGTGTTAGGTGCAGTTAAAACAATAGAAAAAACAGATCCTAAGGAAAAGGTGGGTGTGTTTTGTAGAAAAAATAAAAAAGTAGGTGTTGTAGAATATACAGAAATTTCGGATGAAATGGCGAATATGAGAGATAAGTATGGTTCTCTAGTATATGGAGATGCCAATGCAGTATTTCATTTATACAACATAGAAGGTTTAGAAAAAGTTAGTGATTTAAGATTACCTTATCATACAGCTTTTAAAAAAGCAAAATATATAGATGAAAAAGGAAATCTTATTATTCCTGAAAAGCCAAATGCTTATAAATTTGAATTATTTATTTTTGATTCTTTTGAAATGTTAGATGATGTTGCTGTATTAAGAGTAAAAAGAGAAGAAGAGTTTGCTCCTATAAAAAATGCAGAAGGAGTAGATAGTCCGGAAACTGCTAGAAAATTATATACAGACTATTGGAATAAGAAAGCTTATATGAAAAAATATGAAGATTGGTGTATAGATCCTCAGATTGATAATGAGACAAAAGAAGAGTTACTAAATATTAGAGGAAATGATGAAGAGATAAAAGATAGATTTTATAAAGATTTAGATTTTGGAACAGCAGGACTTAGAGGTGTTATAGGTGCTGGAATTAACAGAATGAATAAATACACAGTTTCAAAGGCAACACAAGGGTTAGCAAATTACATTCTAAAACAAGGAACAGAAGGAAAGGGTGTAGTTATATCTTATGATTCTAGAAATATGTCGAGAGAATTTAGTGAATATACAGCACTTTGTCTAAATGCCAATGGAATAAAAACGTATATTTTTGATGAATTAAGACCTGTTCCTGAGTTATCATTCGCAGTAAGAGAATTAGGTGCAACAGCAGGAATAATGATTACAGCAAGTCATAATCCACCACAATATAATGGATATAAAGTATACTGGGATGATGGTGCTCAGATAGTTGCACCTAGAGATAAAGATATCATAGCAGAAGTAAATAAAGTTACAGATTATTCAATGGTAAAAACTATTTCCAGAGAAGAAGCTGGAAAAAGAAGATTATATCATATTGTAGGAAAAGCAATAGATGATTTATATATAAGGAATTTAAAGAAATTATCTATAAATCCAGATATAATAAAAGAAGTAGAGAAAGATATAACTATAGTTTATACTCCATTACATGGAGCAGGGAATAAGCCTGTACAGAGAATTCTTTCAGAATTAGGATTTTCTAATGTATATGTTGTTCCAGAGCAAGAATTGCCAGATGGAAACTTTCCTACAGTAAGTTATCCAAATCCAGAAGAACCAAGAGCATACGAGCTTGCTTTAAAGCTTGCTAAAAAAGTGGATGCAGACATTATTTTAGCAACAGATCCAGATTCAGATAGACTTGGAATTTATGTAAAAGATACGAAGACTAATGAATATATTTTCTATACAGGAAATATGACAGCTTTATTAATTGCAGAATATATTTTATCTCAAAGAAAAGAAAAAGGGACACTTCCTTCAAACGGGGCAATCATAAAAACTATAGTTTCTTCTAATTTAACAGATGATATAGCTAAAAATTATAATATGAAATTAATAGAAGTATTAACAGGATTTAAATATATAGGAGAACAAATTAGAGGGTTTGAAAAGACAAAGAAAAATGAATATGTATTTGGATTTGAAGAGAGTTATGGATGTTTAGTAGGGACACATGCAAGAGATAAAGATGGTGTTGTTGCTGTAATGATGCTTGCAGAGGCAGCTGCTTTTTACAAAAAACATGGATTAACACTTTGGGATCAAATGATTAATATATATGAAAAATATGGATATCATAGAGAAACTCAAGTTTCAATTGTTTTAAAAGGTGCAGAAGGTGCAACAAAAATAAAACAATTAATGGAGAATTTACGAAATAATCCTCCGAAGAAATTTGGAAATTATAAAATTGTTGCAATTAGAGATTATGAAAAAGGAATAAGAGTAGAACTTGCAAGTGGAAAAGAAGAGAAAATAACACTTCCAAAATCAAATGTTTTATATTATGAATTAGAGAATAATGAATGGTGTTGTGCAAGACCATCTGGAACAGAACCAAAAGTAAAATTCTATATGGGTGTAAAAGGAAAGACAATGGACGAAGCGGAAAGTAGATTAAAAATATTAAAAGAAGAGGTTTTGAAAACTGTAGAATAGAAGTAATAAAAGATTGGCACGGTTACTCCGTGCCAATCTTTTATTTAAAAAACATAAATTATATTGATTTTTTTTGTAACTTATAATAGAATAAAGGCATTATTTAAAGGGAATTTAAATAATATATCACAAAGTGTAAAAAACTTTTTCTTAAAATAAATACAAAGTGACAAATTTTTTAAGAAGAAAGATATTTAATATAAGAAAAAGTAAGAGGTGGTAAGGATGTTTCAAAATATAGCAGAAGAAATAGTGCAAAATCATGAGGATGTAAAATCAAATAAAATTAAAAAAAATATTATAGGAAAAATATTTAAAATACAAAATGTGATTGTATATATTTTATCTTTTTTAATAGCTACTGTAAGAATTGAGGATAGTATAACACCGTTTGGAATGGCGATATTTGCTGCTGCTTGTGGAAGTACTATACCTGCTGGTGTAGTTTTGATTACTACGATACTAGCGACATTAATAAATTTTGGGGTAAATGAATTATTAACTTATACGCTTACTGTATTAGTTTTTATTTTATCAGTAATTGTATTAAAACCAAAAATTGAGGAAGATAGAAATGAGATTGGAAAGTTAGGAAAAAATGTGCTATTTTCGATTTTACTAGTACAAGCCATAAAAATTTTTATGGGTACAGTTTTAATTTATGACATTATTATGGCTATAGTCACAGCAATAGTTACATATGTGTTTTATAAAATTTTTGTAAATAGTTTAACTGTAATTGAAGATTTTAAAATAAAAAAGGTTTTTTCAATAGAAGAAGTAATTGGAGCTACTGTTTTAATATCAATTTCTGCTGTAGCACTTACAAATTATAGAATTTATGGCTTATCAATATCAAATATAATATCTATATTTCTTATATTAGTATTAGGTTGGAAAAATGGAATATTAGTTGGTTCAACTACAGGAATTTCAATAGGCATGATACTAGGAATAATAGGCGTAATTACTCCTATGCAAGTATTGTCTTTTGCTATTTCTGGTCTGGTTTCAGGAGCTTTAAGCAGATTTGGTAAATTTGGTGTTGCGATAGGATTTTTAATTGGAAATACAGTTTTATCATATATATCTACAGGAAGTAGTAGTCAGATTATTGCATTTCAAGAAATTTTAATTGCTTCTATAGGTCTTATATTTGTTCCAAAATATATTGAAATTAATATAGAAAATTTGATAGGAAATACAAAGTTACTAGCACCAGTTTCAAATAATAGATTGTCTGAAAAACGTGATGTGAGTTCTAAACTAAATAGTATATCAAGTGCTATATCAGAGATGGTAAAAAGTTATGGTATAACTGAAGAGGACAAGATATTAGAAGAAATAGAAGGAATAAATAGTAGTAGGGAAATGTTTGTTGAGGATTTGTTAAGTAATATAGATGCTTTTCCAAATAATTTCTTATATGAAGATTTAATAAATTCTAAAGATAATATAATAGAAGATATATATGTAGATATTGTTCAAAAAGATGAAATTACAGATAAAGATTTAATTGAGATTTTTGAAAGAAAAAATAATTTTATTGTTGGGTTAGAAGATAATGAAGCAATAAAAAATGATATTGATCAAATTGTAAGAATAATTAATAGAACATATAGAATAAATGAAATGAATTTTGCATGGAAGAAAAAACTGCAAGATAACAAGAAAACTATTTCTAAACAGCTAAATGGTGTTTCAAAGGCTATAAGCGAGATTGCGGAAAATATTTCAAAGACAAAAGAAGAAAAGTATAAGAGTAAAGAAAAAATCATAGAAGAAATGCTAAATCAAAAAGATATTAAAGTAAAAGAAATAAAAATGAAACAGAATAAAAAAGGAAAATACTTTATAGATATATATATGCAGGATATTCAAGAAAAGGAAAAAATTCAATTCATTGAAAATATACTTACTAAAGTGTGTAAAGAAAAAATTGTTTTTAGAAAAGATTCAAAACATTTAGATTTAGAAAATTATATGCAAAGGTATTCTTCAGAAGATAAATTTTCTATGCAGATGGGAATTGCAAAAACACCGAAATCTGGAAATAACATATCTGGAGATAGTGATATACAGATAAAATTAGATGATGATAAGTGCTTAATTGCAATTAGCGATGGTATGGGTTCAGGAGCGGAAGCTAGAAAAAGTAGTCAAATAGTTGTAAAAATGCTAAAAAAGCTCTTATCTGCTGGGTTCGAGAAAGATGATTCTTTGGAATTAATTAATTCAACTGTGAAGTTATCTACTGAAGAAATGTATGCTACTATGGATACATCAATTTTAGATTTATATGCTGGATGTACTGAATTTATAAAAAATGGATGCGCAAGAACATATATAAAAAATAAAAACAATATTCAAACAATTGAAGCAAATTCTCTTCCTTTAGGTATATTAAATCATGTTGATTTTACTGTATATGATAGAGATATAGTAGATGGTGATATTATTGTAATGTGTAGTGATGGAATTATTGATTCTAATCAAGAGGAAACTAATGATAAATGGTTTATAAATCTACTTAAAAATATAAGTACTAATAATGTACAAAAAATGGCTGATATTATTTTAAATGAAGCAATTGATAATACATACGGAATTGCTAAAGATGATATGACTGTTATTGTAGTTAAAGTAAATAAAAAGAAAAAATAAAGAGAGTGTTTCTGGGGACGGGTCTTGTGTCCGCCCACAAAAATAAC
>CAYOBB010000050.1:0-6956 GCA_964402195.1 uncultured Clostridium sp.
ATATTAAATAACTTGTTACTAGGCGTGCTAACATATTTTAAATAAGAACAATAGTAAATCTATTGAGAAATTTATGTACGTTGTTTATTAAAGTATTTATTTACTAGTAACAATAACATATTATAAAAGAGAGTGATTTTATATGTTTATTTTTAATTTTAAAATTAACGGAAAAAAGTGGTTTAAAATATTTTTTGTTATATGTGTATTAATAGCTATAGGATTATTTGCTTATTCAACATATAAGATATTTACTACGATAAAAAGAGAATCAGAAACTTTTAGAGTTGAGGATTCTATTCCTACCAAAGAATACCCAGAGATAGATTCTTCAGATTATAGTAACATATTAAGAGAAGTTCATGACAATATGGATAACTATATCGGTCAGAAACTTTGCTTTACTGGATATGTATATAGAGTAGATGGATTAGCTAGTAATCAGTTTGTTTTAGCCAGAAATATGATTATTAATTCATCTTCTCAAAGTTTAGTGATTGGATTTTTAAGTGAATATGAAGAAGCTAAAATGTTAGAAAATGATTCTTGGGTAAAAGTATATGGTACAATTCAAAAGGGAGAGTTTTTTGGAGAAATTCCAATACTAAAAATTGATTATTTGGAAGAAGCTACAGTTCCTGAAAATGAATTTGTTCCTCTTCCAGATGATACGTATGTTCCTACAAGTGTGATATATTAAAAGACATGAAGATTTAAATTTATTAAGAATTTAGTAGGGGCACGGTGCACCGTGCCTCTACAATTATTTATTCTAATATTATGATTAATTCTTAACTAGTATACTGATTCCACGTCTTAAATGAAATCGATAAAGACTGGATTCATGAGTCTTTATTTCCTTTCAAATATTGTTTTTACTACTCCCCTATCTATCATATTACTAAATATATTATTATAAATTATTAAAACTATTGGACCTACGATTAATCCTAGTACTCCTATTATTTTAAATCCTGCATACATTGCAATTAGAGTAAATAACGGATGTATTCCTATCTGACCACTTACGATTCTTGGTTCTATTAACTGTCTTGATATAACTACTATTAAGTATAGAACAATTATTGCTACTGCAAAATTAAAATCTCCATTTAATCCAGTAATAATTCCCCACGGAACCATTACCGTTCCTGATCCTAGAATTGGCAATGCGTCAATAAAACCTATTCCTAGTGCTACTAATAATGGATAAGAAATATTAAATCCGATAAATTTAAAAATATATAATCCAATTAGTACTATTATAAATGAAATTATAATTAGTATTACTTCTGCTTTTAAGTAGCATCCCAAAGAATTACATATTTCTTTAAAATGATTATTAAATTTTTTCACCCAAAATTTTGGAAAATGATGCTCTAGTTCATCTAAAATAAATAGCCTATCTGTACATATAAAATATGTTGCAAGTATTGTAATAACTAGATATATAAAAAAAGTTGGAATCATTGTTATTGTGTTTAGAATTGATGTCAGAAAATTTTTTACGTAATTTGTTCCAGTATTTATTATTTCATTAGATGAATTTTCTAGTATACCTTTTAATTCTTCTGGGATTTCTATTTTACTCATATCAAAATTATTAATCAAAAAGTCAATTTTACTACTAATAATTTCTATATATTCATTTAAATTGGTTAGTAATTTCGTTGATTCTGTAATAACAATAGTTATTCCCCATCCAAGTAAAGAACAAATAATTGAAAATACTATTATTAGGGCGATAATTGCACATGTTTTTCTTGTAAATTTAGTCTTTTTCGT
Source organism: uncultured Clostridium sp. (assembly GCA_964402195.1). Taxonomy (GTDB): domain Bacteria; phylum Bacillota; class Clostridia; order TANB77; family CAG-508; genus UMGS1994. Next base: position 1,786 of record CAYOBB010000050.1, read on the forward strand.
AATAAAACGAATAAATGGTTCCATTAAACTTGCGATAACTAAAGCTATTAAAAAAGGCATAAAAAACACAAATAATTTTATAAGAATATAAATTCCTAGGAGTGTAAATAAAAATATGGTTAATCTTTTTAAAACTTTGCTCCAATAACCTAAATCAATAATCATATGTTGTATGCTCCTTTTAATGAAATGGGCGGACACAAGGCCCGCCCCTACAATCAATTATATATTTTTTTATTTATAAAATTTGTCGAAATGTGATTAATGACAATTTTTACTTTTAAAATCACATTGACATATATTTTCTACTACTTTTCCAACTTCGTTAGTTTCAATTCCTGTGTTTCTTGCTAAATCTCCCATTGATAATATTCCTACTATTTTGTTATCTTCTATAACTGGTAATCTTCTTACTTGATTAATGCACATCACTTCTGAAGCTTCTTCTACTTTAGTATCTGGTGTAGTCTTTATTATTTCAGATGACATTATGTCAGATATTTTAGTTTTGCTTATATCTTTTCCTGTAGATACTGCTCTTAAAACAATATCTCTATCTGTAACAAATCCTAAAACTTCATTTTTAGCATTACAAATAGGTACAGCTCCTACATGATTATCTGCCATAATTTTCGCTACTTCGTTAACTGTAGCTTCTGGTGTTACAAAACATACGTCTCCGCACATACATTCTTTTACTCTCATATTTTTACTTCCTTTCAAAAAATTCTTAAAAATATTATTTGTATTTTGTGTTTAAATATACAAAAAAGTACCAATAATTTAAAACTATTAGTACTTTAGGATGTTTATTTAGTTCTTAAATGTAAATTTTAATAATATCTTGACTGATATTGTGGTGGCATTCCTGGTCCTGGACGATTTAGACCTTCTCCTAGCCATCCTCCAGGTCCCATTGGTGGTCTTGGGTTTGGTCTTCCTGGTCGATTAGGAAATAGATTTCTCAGTATTAATATTCTTATTAAATCTCTAAGTATATTATTGTTTTGTGGAGAACGTTTTTCTTCTTCTTTTCTGGTAGTTGTAGATTTTGAGTTTTCCTGTGATTGTGTTTGTGATTCTATTCCACGTGTCCCTGAATATTGAGCATAGACTTGATCTGTAATTTGGTCTATTATTTCTTTTGAAATTCTTGTATTTTTATATCTAGAACAACAACTTTCAACAATTGGATTTAATTCATGATATATTGCTGGATACATAGATTCATAATCTATGTTTTGATTATTGTCATACTCATAATACATTGGATATGTATTAAAATTACTATTTGCGTTATTATTATATCCCAAAACACCTCTCATATATTCTTCATAATTATTATTGTTATAATACATAAAAAACCTCCTCTATTTTTAACATATAATATGAGAAGGTTGTTGAAAATGTTACAAATTTTATCAAATTTATTTAACAATTTTATTTACTAAATATTTAAATTTATTTCCTCTATCAGCAAAGTTTTTAAATAAATCAAAGCTCGCACTTGCTGGCGAAAATAATACAATATCCCCATGAGCTGAAATTTCGTTTGCAATTAATACTGTATCTTCTAAAGTTGTTGCATCATAAATATTTAGTTTTTTATTTTGTCTTTCTAATTCTTTTTCTACGGCTATATAAATCTTTTCCTTCGTTTGACCTAGTAATATAAGAGCTTTAGTTTTTTCTAATATTGGTTTAGCTATTGGAGTATAATCTAAATTTTTGTCATATCCTCCAGCTATTAATATTACTTTTTTATCGTAAGAATTTAATCCAGCAATTGTTCTAGATGGACTTGAACTAGATGAATCATTATACCATCTAACTTTATTTTCTGATTCTTTAACTAATTCTAATCTATGTTCTACTCCCTTAAAAGAAGTAATAATTTTACTTGCAAATTTTTCGTCTACTATAGTGGATGTTGCAGCTATTGCTGCACAAGCATTTTCTAAATTATGTTTTCCTGGAATTATCATATTTTTTCCATCTAAAATATGTTTTCTTAAATTGTTTTCACAAAATTTTATTACATTATCATCAACGATATAACCATTATCTAATTTAGTTTTACTACTAAAAAATATTACTTTTCCTTTTGCTTCTTTAGCGAATTCTCTTGTTATAGGATTATCATAATTTAAAATTAAAATATCTGATTCTTTTTGAAATAAAAAGATTGATTTTTTTGCTTCAATATATTCTTCTATATCTTTATGATAGTCTAAATGATTAGGAGTCACATTAGTAACTATAGAAATTGAAGGACTTATTTTCATATTCATTAACTGAAAACTACTAAGTTCTAATACAATAATATCATCTGGTGTCATCTCCTCGATTTTTGTAAATAACGGTATTCCAATGTTACCTCCTAAATAACAATGGATTCCTGCAGATTTTAAGATTTCATATATTAAGCTTGTAGTCGTTGTTTTTCCTTCGCTTCCTGTAATCCCAATTATTTTTCCTGGAGCAAGTTCCATTACCATTTCAATTTCAGATGTAATTATTGCTCCTCTCTCCTCTTCTTTTATTAATTCTGGTGTCGTAGGTAAACAGCTTGGTGAACGGAATATTAAGTCAAATCCTTTTAGTTTTGATAAATAATTGTCTCCTAGAGAAAATTCCATACCATATTCTACAACTTTATCCATTATTTCTTTATCTAAAAGATCAATAGTTCTTTTATCAAATACTGTAACATTTGCCTTAAATTTTCTTAAATAATCTATTAAAGGAATATTACTTACCCCAAGTCCTATTACAGCCACTTTTCTATTTTTTAGATATTCATTAAATTCAATTAATTTTTCATTTATGTAAGCCATTTTTATCATCCCTTCTATATACTTTGTGGTAGTTTTATGTAATTCAATACTTTTCTGGTAGATTCTGAAACATCCATACAATCGGTTACATCAATTGTTATTGTCTTATCATATATATTATAATATCCTGAATTTTCTTGTAGCTTATCTCTTTTGATAATTGTATTTCTTATTGTTTCTAAATCTATTTTATTATCTTTATATTGTATGCATTTTCTTTTAACACGTTCTTCTAATGTTGCTTTAATAAAAAAATGATAATCTAATTCTGGAAAAATTTTCATTGTATCTCTACCAGAAAAAATTACATTATATTTTTCTCTGAATTGTTCAATAATACTATGTATAAGCTTATACGCATTTTTATTATCTGCAATATTTGATATTTGAGATACCGCAATTGACGTTTCTTGAGATTGCAATTTATTTTCTTCTAATTTCTCTTTTTCAGCATATACTACAGTTTCATTATTCTCTACTTTTATATTAATTTTAAATTTTTCATAAAATTTTTTGATATCTTTATTTTTAAGTTTTCTTATATCTATTTTTTCTTCTAAAATTTTATATGCAATTGCTCTATAGACATTATTGGCATGGAATATAATTGAATTTGGAATATAATTTGAAAGTTCTTTGCATATTGATGTTTTACCAGTTCCAACTAATCCTTCAATTCCTATAACTAAATTTCTATCCATATTATTAATCCTCAAAATTAAATTTCTATTCTTATATTTAAAAAATCAATCTAATTATACTACACTTTATATTTTTTTTCAAATTTTGAATATTTTTTATATAAATTTCACACACTATATTTAAGAAAAGCAAGGAGGTGCTTATAAAATGAAGAATAATGAAAAAAATAATAACAAAAATAATAATAACAACAACAGAAATAATAGAAATAACCAAAATAATAACCAAGAAAATAACTAGTTTACAATAGTTATGCATAGCGTTCTAATAGGAAAGTAGAACTTTCTTATTAGATAAAAAATGCATAGGAAATTTTTCCTATGCATTTTTTTAGAAATTTATAGATTCTTTGTTTTTTAATTTTTTAAACAAAACATTAAAGAAATTAGATGATACTTTTAAATCTTGTACTATTTCTTCAATGTGATTTAAATCTAAATTATTTGTTAAGTTTATTATTGATTTTTCTCTATCTTTTTCAGGTATACTATATTTTATGATATCCGTTATGCTAGATATATCTAATTTATCCGCACAGATTTCTAAAATTTCTAATCGTTTATATTCTGGTATATTATACATAATAATATCTTTTATTTGATTTGAGGTAAGATATATATATGATGTTTTTAAAGCTAAGAATACTTTGTCTGAAGGTAAGTTTTTGATAATTTCTGATATATTATTTGAGTTTAAATCAGATCCGTATTTTTCTAAACCTTTTATTGTTTCTTCTGGGATTAATTTTTTTAATATATCTACCTTTGAATAAGAATCTATGAGATTTTCATATTTATAAAGCATTTCCGCTCTTTCTGAAAGTGGAATATACATTTTTATTAATTCACCAAGCGAAAACGAATCAAATCTGTCTATACATATTTCTAATGCTTCTGTTCTCCTATCTGGTGGAAGATTATCAAAAATTGTATAAATATCATATAAATCTAATTGGTTTTGAAATTCTTGCATAGCTAATATTTTATTAGTAGTGTCTAATTTTTTATTAATCAATTCAAATAAATCATATGGCGTTATATATCTTTTACTAATTTTCATAGCTTCAATACGTTTATTTACAGGAAGTTTATCTATTACTTTTACTATTTCATCTGATGCTAGAGAATAGCTTGTATTATATAAAATTTCTAAAATTCTATTGGGTTTTTTTTCTTTTAATGCAAGTTTTACTATTTTTTCAGAGTTTGGTTCTGAAGATAGCTTTTTAACTCTATTTTTAAATAGTATATTTTTTATTTTTAATATAATATTAATTTTTGGGTAATTAAATAGTGAATCTATTGTCATATTATTCTCCTATATAAACTTTTAAATATATTATACCATTAAAAAATATATATTTTATTACATTTAAATTAAATTTTTATTACAACTTTAGCTGTTCTTTAATATTATTCTAAATATTTTTTTAGAAATTTTCCTGTATAAGATTTTTCATTTTTCATGATTTGCTCTGGTGTTCCTAAAGCTATAATTTCTCCTCCGTTATCTCCTCCTTCTGGTCCTAAGTCTATAATATGGTCAGCAGTTTTTATTAAATCTAAATTATGTTCTATTACTATTATTGTATTTCCTGTATCTACTAATCTTTGAAGTATATTTACTAGCCTA
>CAYOBB010000051.1:0-6298 GCA_964402195.1 uncultured Clostridium sp.
AGGGAAATTATTATGCGCATACTTTAAATAATACTGTTGTTGCTCCTCCTCGTATGCTTATCGCTTTCTTGGAAAATAATTATAATGAAGATGGTTCAATCTCTATTCCTGAACCTTTAAGGTCTTATATGGGTGGATTAGAAAAAATAGAAAGATAAGGAGATATTTATGATAATCAAAAATCCAAAGTTTGAAATATCTGCTGTTAACAAGAAACAATATCCTAAAAATAATTTACCTCAAATTGTTTTAGTTGGTAAATCTAATGTAGGAAAATCTTCTTTTATCAATACTATGATTAATAGAAAGAATTTAGCTAGAACTAGTAATACTCCTGGAAAAACTAGACAGATAAATTTTTATAATATTGATGAGAAATTTTATTTTGTTGATTTACCTGGATATGGATATAGTAGAATGTCTAAAGAAGAACAAATTAGAGTTGGAAGGTTTATAGAGGATTATTTAGAGAATTGTGAAAATATTTCTCTAATTATTCTACTTTTAGATATTAGACATAAACCTACAAATGATGATGTCCACATGTTTGATTATATTAAAAGTACTAATTTGCCTTTTATAGTTATTACTAATAAGGCTGATAAAATAGCTAAAACTAAAGTAGATAGTGCAGTAGATGATATAAAATCTTATCTTGGAATTTCTTTTAGTACAATTCTTCCTTTTTCTTCAGAAAGAAGAATTTATTCTGAAAAAGCTTTTGAAAAAATTGAGAAATTTATATAATTTTTAGGACGTCAAATTTTCTGACGTCCTAAAAATTATCTTATTATTATTTTATTTTCTTTCTCTTCTAATGGAAGACTTACTATAAAGCTTGTTCCTTTCTCTTTTTCACTTATAACTTCTATTTCTCCATTTGATAATTCTACTATTCTTTTTACTATTGATAAACCTAGTCCGCTTCCATTTTCTGAGTGAGATTTATCAATTTGATAAAAACGTTCAAATATCTTCGACTTTTCATTTTTGTCCATTCCCATACCATAATCTCTGATTTCTGTAACAATTTTATTATTTTCTATTTTCATTTTTATATCTATATAACTATCTTTTTTAGAAAACTTTATTGCATTTTCTATTAAATTAAGCCATATCTGAAATATTAAATCTTCATCTCCTAAAAAATATTTTTCTTCTAAACTAATATTAAATTTTAAGTTTTTTTCTTTCCATTTTTGTTCTAATATACTTATTGCTTTTCTAATTTGTTCTGATATTAAAACTTCTTCCTTTTTAGTAAGTCTTTCTTGATTTTGTAGTTTTGATAATTTTAATATATTTGTTGTAATTTTTAATAATCTTTCTGATTCTTCTATTATTATATCTGAATATTCTCTTCTCTCTTCTTGTGTAATATTTTCTTCTTGTAATAATTTTGCAAATCCTTGTATTGAAGTAATTGGAGTTTTTATTTCATGAGATACATTATTTATAAAATCTTTTTGCAGACACTCTATACTTTTTAATTCCTTTACCATCTTATTAAAATTATTAGTTAATTCTCCTATTTCATCTTCCCTTGTAGTTTCTAGTTCTATCGAAAAATCACCTTGTGCAACTTTCTTTGTTGCCTCTGTAATTTTCTTTATTGGAGATAACATCTTTTTGGTAATAAATCCAATTATTACTACACTTATTATAAGTACATTTATTATGGATATGTAAAATCCGTTTCTAGTAATTTTTAATATAGCTTGTATATCTTCTATTTTCTTTACAGAAACTTGTATTAATTTATCATTTATAGAATGATGAACATATAAATAAAAACTCATTAATGTAGTTGTTACTACAAATATTATTGCTACTATAAATAATATAGCAAAATTTCTTTGTATTGATTTTTTCTTTCCAAAGATTTTTTCAAACATCAAAATACTAAATATCCTTTCTTTTAATTAATAATTGCTTTATATCCTACTCCTCTAATTGTTCTTATATCAATTTCTTTTACATTCTCTATTTTTTCTCTTATCCTTTTTATATGTACGTCTACTGTTCTAAAATCAGATTCATTTTCTAATCCCCATACTTCTTCTATAAGGTCTTGTCTTGTATATATAGTATCTGGCATACTTAATAATTTATATAATAGATAAAATTCCTTTGGTTTAAATATAATTTCTTCATTATTATATTTCACTTGTAATTGCTTATAATCCATTGTAAAATTTCCAATTTTTATTTGTTGCTCACTTGTTCCCTTTGCTCTTCTTAATAAAACTTTTATCCTTAATATCATTTCTTCCATATTTATTGGCTTTACCATATAATCATCTGCTCCTGATAAGAATCCTTCTTTCTTATCTTCTATTGTACTTTTCGCTGTTACGAGCATTATTGGAACATTATATTTAGCTTCTCTTAAAGCTTTTGTAAGTTCATATCCATCTGTTTTTGGCATCATAACATCACTAATAATCAAATCTATATATTGATTATCTAGTATTTTCAAAGCTTCTTCTCCATTTACGGCTTCATATGGAAAATAATTGTTTTTCTTTAAATATGTTACAATTAATTTTCTTAAATTTTTATCATCTTCTACTACTAATATATTAAACAATTCAGATTCACTCCTAATTTTTCTCTATTTTATCATAATAAGAGTAGGTATTCAAATTTCCTACTCTTATACATATTATTTTTTTAAACTAATTAAAGTATATACAAATTCTACTAGATTTATAATTTCATTTATCAATAATAAAATTCCTGCTAAAATTGTTACTGTTATTACGGTTTGAAATAGATTCAAAAATATAATTATCCCAAATATAAATGTTATTATTGAAAATACAAGTGTTAATAACCAATTTTTTTCATCACAAGCTTTCAGATTAATTGATATTTGAAATCTTGTAAGACTTTTTAATATCATCCATACACCTATAACTATTGGAAATATTGCAACTAAATATTTAGAAAATATTATTATTAACATAGCTGCTACAATCTCTAAAACTCCTTCTGTAAATTCGAAGCTCATTATTTTTAGCTCTTTTTCTGTATTAAAGTATGATATTATATGTATTATACCTTCTAATAAAGTTACTATTCCAAAGAAATATATTACAAAAATCATAGACTCCATAGGCTTAAATATTAAAAAACATGATAATATTATCATACATATTGAAGCTAAAATAGAATTTTTTTCGTACTTTCTAACAAAATCTATAAACATAAATTATCATCCCCTTATTCAGATGATAATTTATCATATTTTTGTGAACGTATTATGAACATTTTTGAAAATTTTAGAAACACAAAAATATCTAAAAATCTAAATAAAGTATATTATTTTATTTAGATTTTTAGATACAGTAATTTTTCACCACGTTACTCAGATTACTATTTTCCTATAAATATCTGTACATATAATTTTCCATATTTACTATTACTTACTACTCCCAATCCAGTATAATTATATGCACTATTTAAGATATTTGCTTTATGTCCTGATGAATTCATCCATGCTGTTACTGCAGCACTATTACTTGAATTTCCTGCAATATTTTCTCCTGCTGTTTTATATGATATTTTAAAAGAAGTTAGCATTTGAAATGGTGTACCATATATTGGTGACTCATGTGCAAAATAATTATTATCATTCATATCCTGTGCTTTTATTCTAGCTACTCTTTGTACTTCACTATCTATCTTTAGTTCTTGTAAACCATTATTCTTTCTTTGAACATTAATTAAGTTAAATACCTCTTTTTCATCAGCTGTTAACTCTGCAGTATCTGTAGTTTGGGTTTGAGAAGTGTTTCCTGTACTACTTGAACTTGACGTTGAACTAGAACTTGGATAAATTGGTTTTACATATTTCTGACTAACAGCTCCAATATAATCTCCTTCTACCTGAACAATATACCAATCTCCTACTGCTGCAAATACTCTAATATACTCATTCTTTTTTACTGTTGTTATAATCTTATAAGTAGTTCCTGGTCCGCTTCTTACATTTAATGTCGTGGCTGTTACTAGTCCAGTTGAAAAGTCTACTTTATAATAATATTGCATTCCAAAAACTCTAGAAGATACAAAAATTAATAATATTATAGTAATTACTGCCCAAACCTTTAAAATTTTTTTCCTTTTTATTTTTATAGCATGCATAAAAAACTCCCCTCTTTTTAGTATCTTATAGTCCATTTTATACAAAAAATTTGTCCTATATGACTTTTATTTATAAAAAGGGAGATATATTTATCTATTATATAAATCTCTTCCATATATCATCATTCTTTGAGTTTTAGGATCTTGTTCCATAAAGTTATAAATATTTCTCTTATATTCTTTAATTACTTCTTCTCTCTTATATGAACTTAATTGTTCTAAGTTCATATGTACGCTAGTATCTTTTATTTCTGAAAGTAATAAATCATTATTTAGTAATCTTATAAAATCTAGCCTTTGCACTCCAACTTTCAAATCTGATATTTTAGCAAATTCATCAACAACTTTTCTATCTTTTTCATTTAATTTTATTAATCTTTGTCTTGAAAATCTAGAATATTTCGAAGGTGTATACTCGAAAGCATACATTAATTTGTCTCCTACATAATGACATTGTACCTGAGATTTATATTTTAAATTGGCTTGTACTGCATATTTTCCTTCTATGAAAACATTTCTGATGTTATCTACATTAACTATTACTGGTTTATTTTGGGCAATATAATTTGCTCTATCCCTTAATACAAAATCCTTATTCCAAACTTTTAACATAGCATCCATTTCTTTAAGCTGTGTTACTGTAGGAACTACTTTTTTTTTCTGTTTAAATAATCTACATAAATATTGTAGGTTATTTTCTTGAAATCCAAATACATTTATTGGATGAACATTTCTTCGTGGCAATCTTTTAAGTAGCATATTATTCCTAATAAGATAATACATATTTTTTTCTTTATCTTCTTGCCAAGTGTTTCTTCTTAATATAACATCAAACTTTTCGTCATAATTTATATTATATCCGACATTTAATATTTTTACTAAGTGTCCATCTTTTCTAAAAGCTTTAGATAAATATAAATCTTCTATTACTTCATTATTTCTAGTATCAGACAATATTAGGATTTTATATTGTTTCATTATTCCTCCAAATTTTCTTTAATTTGTCTTTATTGTAACATATAATATAAAAACAAAAAAGAAAAATAACAAATTTTGTAATATTTTAGTTACTGGATAATGGTTTACAAATTACAAAGCACAGTTTTTCTTACTATATAAAGGCTTCAAAGGCATACAAAAAACCTCTTTTAACAAGGGGGTGGCATCCGAAGGGTGACGGAAGGTTCTTATCATGCAAAGCAAGTCTTTAAGAATCCCCAGTCAGCTTCGCTGACAGCCCCCTTATTAAAGGGGCTTTAGAGCTATTTCATAAAGAATTTATATTGAAAACCATTATCTAGTAACATATTTTATATTCAATGGATTTAGGTCAAGTTTTTAGACACATTTTTTACGAATTTTAACCTAAACTTTAAGTATTTTATAATGGCATATTTCTAACTCGTGCCATTACAAAACCTTTTATTATACTTCCATTATAATTGGTAAAATCATTGGATTTCTCTTAGTTTTAGTAAATATATAATCTCTTAAACAATCTTTTAATTCTGACTTTATAGTTGACCAATCTCTTATTCCATTTTCTTCGAATTTATGTATTTGGTTTCTTAAAGCTCTTTTTAGTTCTTCCATTAAATTCTCTGATTCACGTACATAAACAAATCCTCTTGATATAACATCTGGACCTGCTATAATTTCTCCTGTTGACGAATCCATAGTAAGCACTACTATTATTAATCCATCTTGTGATAAATGTTGCCTATCTCTTAAAACAATATTTCCAACATCTCCTACTCCTAATCCATCTACCATAACTCTTCCAAATGGAACTGTTCCTGTAAGTTTTGCTCCTTCTTGATTTAATTCTAATATTCTTCCATTTTTCATAAGAAATATATTTTCTGGTTCGATTCCCATTTTCTTAGCTGTTTCGCTATGTGCAATTAATTGTCTATATTCTCCATGTACTGGTATAAAATATTTAGGTCGTATTAACGATAACATTAACTTTTGTTCTTCTTGGCATGCATGTCCTGAGACATGTATATCTTCTAGAGAACTATATACAACTTCAGCTCCTATTTTCATTAAGTCATCTATAACTTTAGCTACATATTTTTCATTTCCTGGAATAGGATTTGCTGAAATAATAACTAGATCATTTGGAGTTATAGTTACTTTTCTATGT
>CAYOBB010000052.1:0-6264 GCA_964402195.1 uncultured Clostridium sp.
ATGCATTAATAATTTCATTTTTTACCTCTTTTATACTTTTTTAATTATTATATTCTATTCCTAAATGTTTATATGCTTGTGGAGTAGCCATACGTCCTCTAGGAGTTCTAGCTAAAAAGCCAATTTGTAATAAATATGGTTCATATACATCTTCAATAGTATCAGCTTCTTCACCAATAGTAGCAGCTAAAGTTTCAATACCAACAGGACCACCTTTATAATTAAAAATAATTGACTTTAACAATTTTTTATCAGTATTATCTAAACCTAAATTATCGATTTCTAATTTTCCAAGAGCAATCTTTGCAATATCTAAAGTAATATTACCATTTCCAAGAACAAGTGCAAAATCAGCAACTCTTTTAAGTAATCTATTAGCAATTCTAGGTGTTCCTCTAGAACGTTTGGCAATCTCGACAGAAGCATCTTTATCAATATTTATTCCTAAAATGTCAGATGACCTTCTAACAATTGTATTTAAATCTTCTGGATTATATAATTCTAACCTATTTATAATTCCAAATCTATCTCTAAGAGGTGTTGATAAACTTCCAGCTTTTGTTGTAGCACCTACCAAAGTAAATTTAGGTAAGTCAAGTCTTATAGACCTAGCACTAGGACCTTTCCCTATAATAATATCTAAACTATAATCCTCTAAAGCAGGATATAAAATTTCCTCTACACTTCTATTTAATCTATGTATCTCATCAATAAATAAAATATCATTTTCACCTAAATTAGTAAGTAATGCAGCTAAATCCCCAGGCTTTTCAATAGCTGGTCCTGATGTAATTCTAATATTACAATTCATTTCCTGAGCTAAAATATTAGATAGAGTAGTCTTTCCAAGTCCAGGTGGTCCATAAAGTAAGACGTGGTCTAACGGTTCACCTCTTTTTTTAGCCGCTTCTATACAAATTTTCATATTTTCTTTAACTTTACTTTGTCCAATATATTCATTTAAAGTTTTAGGTCTTAGTGAAGTCTCCTGAATTTCTTCTGTTTCATCTTGAATTTTTGGAATTAATAAATTTTCATCAAAATCTTCCATTATAACTCCTTCTCATTTTTCTATAACTTATCATATTTTATATTAAATTATCTATATTTGCAATAGTAGTATGCATATAAATACTTATAGGCACGCAATCTTGCGTGCCACTGCTTTATTAAAATTTAAATTTTTCTATTTTATATTGTTCATAATTTGGCATAAACTCTTTAAGTAAGTTATAAAAAGCCTTACAATGAGTTTTATATTTTAAATGACAAAATTCATGCAATATTATATATTCCACAACTTCTTTTTCATATTTTATTATTCTAGGATCTATAATCATTCTTTTATCATCTGTACATTTTGCTAAACAATTTTTCATTACCTTTATTTCATAATCTTCTGGAGCAAGCTTTGTCATAATTCTCGTTTTCTCCATAATTCCTTCTAATTCTCTTTCAGCTATTTTATTATAGATTTTATCCATTAATATATCCATCATCGAGTTAGAGTCAATTTTTTTATATCTTTTAGGTAACCTTACTTCTATAACCGTCTTATTTATATTACACTCAATTTTATCCACATTTTTATAACAAACCTTAAGTTCATATATTATTCCAAATATTTTTATAGGTCTAATATTAAAATTATTTTCTTCTTTATATTCATTTATCTTTTTTAAAATCCAATCCCTTTTTTCTTCAATAACCTCTTGAATTTTATTTTTTGTATAATACCAAGGAGCATTAACTGTAACCTCTCCATCTTGTATTGATATATATATACTTTTATCATAAACCCTATTTACTGAATATGAAATAATATCTTTTCTCATAATAATACCTCCTTAATATTTTAAGAACTTTTGTTTGGTATTATTTTAATATTAATTTTATTCCTTGTCAAGAGTTTTCAGAAAATTTGTTCGCATTATTTTTTTGTTTACATATTCCTAAAAATATGATATACTATTTTATAAAATTATTATAGGAGGTGTTTCTATTGAAACAGAACGAATTAATTACACCACTTCGTGTAACAATCTTTTGTGCAGTTGTTTTTCTTGTAGCTATTGCATATGCATCTATTAAATTTGAAATAGATAAATATAATAGTTCTAAAACAACTACAACTACAACAATAACAACAGAACTAGCCCCTTAACCAGGGCTAGTTCCTTTTTAACATTTTTTGATTTTCTTTACTACATAAATTTTCTCTTATTTGCTCTAAATCTTTTACACCTTCACTTTGTTCTTTAATAATTGAATTCGCCACACTTCTTAGTCTCGAGTCAATACAATATTGTAATAAATTTTCACACATAGCTATTGCCCCTTCATGATGAGGTATCATTTCACTCACAAAATTCAAATTAATATCCATCCCTCTACAGCTATTTCTCATTTTTGAAACCATTTCTTTAGTAATTGATAAATATTTCATTATATAATTATTAATATCTTTTGGTGAATTATTAAAACCTGATGTAGTCCTTGCAATTTCTGTCATTTGTTCTATTCCCCTAGTTTGAGTTTTTATTATATTTCTAGCAATCTCTTGCAAAGGAGGATACTTTGTATATTCTAATAAATTTTGACACATATAAATGGCGGCCTGATGATGAGGTATCATACATTTTATAAAATTTAAAGTTATATTATTACTAAACCTTACAGACAGCATTTTATTTTCCATCTCATTTAATATTTGGTCAAATCTATAAAAGTATCTCCTAACATTTAATTTTTCCTGACTTTCCATTTAATAACACTCTCCTTATTTATATAATATAAATAAAGAAAGAAAACGTTACAAAATTTAATATCTAAACAACAATATCTCTTTTTAAAATTCCTTCTTTGATTATTCCCAACCCAATGAATTTTTTTTCTGAATATATTCTATAAATTCCATCACTATTCTTTAATCTTATTCTCGCACCATTTAAGAATAGTCTATTTTTCTCAATATCTAAATTAATTTCATCTATACTACTAAATAAATCTTCAATACTAATTATATATCTTTCCCTATTTTCAGATTTTTCTAAGTCATCCAAAGTAATACTATTTTCAATACAAAACTCATCTACTTTTAATCTTATCAGACTTTTCATATATCCGAACAGTACCTAACTTTTCAGCAATATTTTCACATAAAGTTCTTATATATGTTCCCTTTGAGCATTCCATCTCAAATTCAATTTCATTTTCATTAAAATTTATATTTGCAATCTTTATATCATAAATCTCTATATCTCTTTCTTTACGTTCAATAGAAATTCCTTCTCTTGCATATTCATATAATTTTTTTCCATTTACTTTTAAAGCAGAATACATTGGAGGAATTTGTTTTTGCTTTCCTAAAAAAGAAAGTATTTCTTTTTTGTATTTATCTTCATCATCATTTTTTAAGGCAAAACTATCTTTCTCTATTATTCTCCCCTCACTATCACCAGTATCTGTTTTTATTCCTAATTTCAGAACAGCTCTATATCTTTTATTATGCTCTATAAAATACTTAGATAATTTAGTAGCTTGTCCAAGTAAAATAGGCAAAACGCCTTCTGCTTCTGGATCCAAAGTCCCAGTATGCCCAACTTTTTTTATGTCATATAATTTTCTTACTCTCGCGACAACACCAAAAGAAGATATTCCCCTATATTTATTTATTAAAATCATTCCATCCATATTTCTTCTCCTTGCGCCATGGGGTATATTCATTTATTTGGGCGGACTCAAGGTCCGCCCCTACAACATTTGTAACATGTTTTTTTCTATATTATTTTATTTTGTAAGGGCACAAGGTAGTATCGTGCCCCTACTTTAATTTATAATGATATAATTATTTTAAAAACTTCTTTGTTTGATTCACAATTCTCTCTTTAGACTCTTCTAAAGAATATGGAAGATTAGCCCCTGCAGCTTTTATATGCCCACCGCCATTAAATAATAAACAAACATCAGCAACATTTACATAATCATTTGAACGAAGAGAAGCCTTAAATCCATTATCTTTTTCATAAAGGAAAATAGATACTTCTACTCCTTCTATATCTCTACCATTTTCAACAATTCCATCTAATTCACTTTGTAGAACACCAAGCTCCTCCATATCTTCTTTAGTTATATATGTATATGCAATCTTTCCATCTTCTAAAAATTCTAATCTATTTTGGGCAAGCTTTCTAATTTCAAATCTAGGTCTAGAAATACATTGCATAGATTGTTTATAAATTTTAGATAAATTAACACCTTTTTCTAAAAATTTTGAAACATATTCAAAAGTATCAGAAGAAACTCCCTCATATCTAAACCCACCAGTATCAGTTATAATTCCTGTAAGAAGACATGTTGCAATATCTTTATCTATATCCACTTTTAAATACTCTAAAATCATTGTAAGTATTTGAGCACATGCAGGTGAAACTGGATCTACAAAATTATAATCTCCAAACATTGAATTAGCTATATGATGATCTATATTTATTCTTACCTTTGCTTTTTCAAAACAGTTAGTAGGATCATCTATTCTCTTCATATCAGCACAATCTAAAGCTATTGCTAAATCATATTTTTCTAATTTTCCCTCTCTTATAGTATCATCAACATGAGGTAAAAAATTATATGTCCTAGGAAAAATAGAACTTACCACATCTACACTCTTTCCCATTTGTTTTAATAAAATATATGTTGCTAAACTACTTCCGAACAGCATCTCCATCAGGATTTTCATGAGTTAAAACAACAATATTATTTGCCTTTTCTATCTCTTCTTTTATAATATCTAAAGTCATAAGCTCATCCTTTCTTACTTAATTATCTTCTCTTTTCAAGTCTTGTGTAATCTCTTTAATAATTGAATCAATTCTTGAACCATACTCAAGTGATTCATCAAATTCAAAAATTAACTCTGGCGTTACTCTCAAATTTACTTTTTTAGCAATTAAAGTTCTAATATATCCTGCAGATTTCTTTAATCTCGCTAAATTTTCTTTATTACTCTTAGCGTTTATCATACTCACATAAACTCTAGCAAAACTTAAATCTGGCGTAGTTACAACTTTAGTCACACTAATCAAACCAGTAATATGAGAATCTCTTAGTTCTTGTGAAATAATATAACTAATTTCTTTTTTTAACTGTTCATCAATTTTATTCATTCTATTACTATTCTTTTGCATCTTTCCTCCTTTAAGTAATTGCACATTATTTATAATTTTATATACATTCTCAAACAAAGTTAGAAAAGTACTGTCAGTACTTATACTTTTATTATTTTTTGATTTCTTCCATAATGTGAGCCTCAATAATGTCTCCCTCTTTAATATCATTGTAATCTTCTATTTGAACACCGCATTCGTATCCGTGATTAACTTCCTTAGCATCATCTTTGAATCTCTTTAATGAAATTAATTTTCCTTCATGTAATACAACATTATCTCTAATGACTCTTACAGTTGAATTCCTAGCAATTTTTCCATCTGTTACATAACATCCAGCTATCGTACCAACATTTGATACTTTAAATATTTGTCTTACTTCAGCATTTCCAATTACAACTTCTTCAAATTCTGGGTCTAACATTCCCTTCATAGCAGCCTCAATATCTTCAATAGCATTATATATAACAGAATATGTCTTTATTTCAACTTCATCCTTTTCAGCTTGAGACTTAGCTATAGGCTCTGGTCTTACATTAAATCCTATAATAATTGCATTTGATACCTTAGCCAAAGTAACATCTGTTTCAGTAATAGCTCCAACATTTGAGTGAATTACTTTTACTTTTACCTGGTCATTAGATAATTTTTGTAATGATTGCTTTACAGCTTCAACTGAACCTTGAACATCACCTTTTATAATTAAATTTAATTGTTTCAAATTACCTTGTTCAATTTGATTAAATAAATCATCTAAACTTACCTTTGAAGTAGCATTTAATTCTCTTTCTCTATCTTGACGTCTTCTTCTCTCAATTAAATGCTTAGCCATCTTTTCATCTTTTACTTCATAAAAAGTATCGCCAGCATTTGGAACTTCTGTTAAACCAGTAATCTCAACTGGCGTAGAAGGACCTGCGCTCTTTACTTTTCTACCTTTATCATCTATCATGGCTCTTATTCTACCAATAGTAGAACCAACAACTATAGTATCACCAATATCTAATTTTCCTCTTTGTACAAGCATTGTAGCTACTGGACCTCTTGATTTATCAAGTTTTGCTTCAATAACAGTACCTTTAGCTTGTTTTTTAGGATT
>CAYOBB010000053.1:0-6224 GCA_964402195.1 uncultured Clostridium sp.
ATTGTTGGTAATTATAATATTTGTAAATTTTTTGGTGATGATATACGCTTAAAATGTAAAAAGTAATTATACTTATTTTTAAGCAAAGAAATCCACAGATTTTAAAAATCTGTGGATTTCTTTTTATTCTTCTAAATTCTATGTTTTTTATCTGCAAAATTTTGCCGGACTATCTTTTATTATTAAAATAATTTTTTTATTTTTCCAATTAAGTATTGTTGCATTATTGATATATCCGTCATTTCTGATTTTCCATTAATATTTATATCTCCCGATTTTATTTGTACTTCTTCTAAATTTTCCTTTCCTATTTCGAATCTCTTTAATTTTACCAAATCTATCATCGTTATTTTTCCATCTTTATTAATATCCCCTATTACTACTAATTTATATGTTTTATCTGGCTCATTTTTACTTTCTACTACTAATTCTTGTCCTGTTTTTATTAAGCTTTCATTTTTTATTTCTTTTCCATTTTCATATATTTTATAGTTCATATTTGTTTTGATATTATTTATAAATTGTTTGTATGTTGTCTCTGGAAGTATTTTTGTTATATATAAATTTTCATCATCTTTTTGGTATGTCTGTACTATACAATATTCTTCTATCACTGTAATTGTAAGAGTTGTTGTGTAATTTTTTCCTTCTGTTGAATATGCTATTTCTATTGTTTGTTCTCCTATTTGATTTGCATTATATCCTGTATATTCTACCGAATCATTTATCATGTCTATTACTGTTGTTGTTCCGTCTTCATATGTCGCTGTTATTTCTCCTCCTGTTAAATCTAATTCTGCTCCTTTTACGTAAATTGTTGTATCTGGTTCTTTTGTTATTTCTATTCTTGTTATACTTGCTTTTGGTGTTGTTATTTCTAATTTCTCCGATACACTACTATTTCCTGCATTATCTACTGCCGTTGTTTTTACTTTATATGTCGTATTTGCTGTTAGTCCACTAAATACATTACTACTTTGATATTCACTCCATGCTCCATCTTTGTAAATTGCATACTTTACGCTTGCTATTCCACTTAAATCATCTGTTTGTTCATTTGTTACTGTTATACTATTAGATGTTACCATTGCTGTTGGTTTTGTGGTATATGGACTTATATTATCAAAATTATATGAGCCAACACAATTATCCTTTTTTTTGTTTCCTGCCAAATCTGTCAAGCTACCAATCCATAAATACCATGTACCATTCTTATTTTCTTCCTGAATTGTTACTAAATTTTCATTAATTGTAACCGCAAGCCAATTTCCTGTTCCAGTCGGCGCAGTTACACCATCTTGAGTCCAATAATAATATAAATTATTATCTATAACATCTTCATCAATTGCTATCTTAATTTCATAACTATTTTTATATGTAGTAGAATTACTTGGATATGCAGTTGTTTTGGGAGGTTCTTTATCTGTTATTATTGTACAATTAGCTGTATATCCACCATCTTTAGATGTTGCTGTAATTGTTGCTATACCAATCCCTTTTGTTTCTACTAATCCTTCCTCATTTACAATAGCAACATTCTCATTATCGCTTGTCCATATTACTTCTTGATTTGTTGTATCTTCTGGATAAATATAACTAATTAGTTTTATATTACTATTTACATCTAATTCTATACTAGTATTATCAACTTTATATTCTTCCTTTATTTGAACCGCTTTAAAATAATTAGAATAATTATTAATATATCGCTTAATTATCACAGCATCTTTTAGACTAATTATTCCATCATCATTCACATCCGCTCTTTCTTGTTCTTCTTCTGATAATGTAATATTTTCTAGTCTTGATTCTTTTATCACTTCTTGCACATCATATTCATTTACTATATTATCACCATTTACGTCACCATATAAAATTCCATTACTTTTATATATAGAAATCCACTCTGCATTAATGATATTTACGATAAAGGCATCTGATGTCAGATAAGCTATCTTTCCTGTATTATCAGTTGCTCGTACCCACAAATACCATGTACCTTCTTCTAATTGCTTAATCCTTTTAATATCATACTCTAAAAAACATATTGGTATTTGTGTGTTTGAATTGCTCCATTGATACTCTATATTATTTATTCCGCTACCTAAATCTGTTGCTATTATCTGTACACCTATTGATTCAGTTCTGCTACCTGGTTCAATATAATATGTACCTCCGTTTTTATCTAAAGAAATTATTGGTGACTCCGTATCTAATATTATATTATATTCTGCTATATCTGTACTAATTCCATTTGCAATTCCCTTAATATATATTTTATTATTCCCTTCTCTCAAGTATTCTTTTAAATCTTCACTTTCAAAATATATTTCTCCTCCAGTTCCAAGAGATTCTATCGTATCCATTTGTCTCCAAGTACTTAAATCCGTAGAATAATAATATACGTTTTTTTCATTATATTTATAAGTATATAAATATATATCCTTTGAATCTGTATAATCAACCAATTCTTTCTCATTGTCTTTACCTTTATTTATTATTGCTTTAATTATTGGCTCATCTTCTAAATCAACTAATGAATATAATCCTTTTAATCCCTTTTCCGTTCTGATATCCTCCGCAATTTCTTCACTATTACATATTTCTCTTAAATAATAAATTGTGTTATATTCTTTTTGCTTTATTTCTGTCTTCATAGTATCTGAAACTGTTATATTCCAAGATTCTAAATAGGATATACAATTATATCCAGTTGTTTCATATACAGCTTCTACCAGTCTGTCTCCCGCCGTTTCTTTTTTATCAGTATCACCATTTACCTCTCTACGATACATTTTATATAAATATGGAAGTGTTTTTTCTACATCTGTTTTATCTAGTAAATTAATTAAACAATATAATCTTATAGTGTATGTATTAATATCCTTTCCTGTATCAGTTATTTTCTCAAACGTTGTAACTTCTTCTGCTCTTTCTATTCTTAATTCATTCACTTCTTTGTCCAAATCATAATAATTACCTACACTATTATCTACTAGCCAAGATTTATCTGTTTCCTTTTTGAATTTTAATTGACAATAATATGCAAATACGTTATTTTTTACTTCTCCTAAATTTATATCTGTATCATATCCTCCTTGATAACCATGTCCGAATTCATGTAGTACTCCCCATCCTTTATAAAAATATGTTTCAATTGTTTCTCCATTGAAAGCTGTATAATAGTATCCATAATACATATATCCTGCACCATTTTTATCTGCTTTTACAAAATATTTTTCTAATACATTATTATCTAATAAATTTTCACTCCCCAATTCTAAACCAATTAATTTATCATAATATTCTTGAAATTCTTTATACCATTCTAATAATTCATCAATTGTATTAAAAAAATATGTTTCATCGCTTACTTGGTTACATAATGTAGCTTCATAAAATTTTACCCACTCCTCATTATTTTTGTCTATTACTATTTTATTTCTATCGCATATTGGAATAAGCATTGTTACTCTTTCATTTTCTATAACACTATATTCATCTTTAGTATAATCCCAATTTTCAAAAAATTTATCTTGATTATCTCCTTGTCTAAAATAATTTAAACTTCTTATTTTATTTTCTTCTTTTCCATATTTATACTCTAAATCAACGTCATTTAAATCTATTTCTATTATTGGATTTATATATTCATTTGCCTCTTTTTTTCCTAAACTATTAGTTTGTATGAATGGGATGTTTGTATAATCATATCTTAAAGTTGTCCAATCATTATTTACCTCAAATTTAGTTTCTGTTTGTCTATCATTATTTAAATAATACCCACAAATAGATCCACTATAGTCTGAATTTATTTGTCTTACTCTTACACTAGTTCCCCCTGGCATATATATACCTAAGTTTTGCTTATCATGATTATTCCCTCTTAAAATTCCACTATTATCTAAATACGACATATCTTCTAACATATACAATGTTTTTTGAACTGTTCTAGTACTTTCAGTAACATTTACTGGCACTATTATTTGACTACTATTACCATATTGGTCTTCTACATTATATGTTATTGTATATGCTCCAATTGTATCAGTATCTACCGTATTATTTATAACATTTATGTTCTTAGTTATATCTTGACCTAAATAATCCTTTGCAAAAATTCTATATAGGCTATCTTTTAAATTTAATTCATCCCCTTTTTTTAAAGTTATATTAGTTGTTCCATAAAAATTTGGATTTTTACTTTCATCTGCATTGCTTTCAATTGCTATGCTTGGCAAATTCAATGCTGTTATCAATATTATTATCGTAATAATTAATGAAACCAATGTGATTCTTTGCCATACCCTAGCACATTTAACAAGGTAGCTTGAATTTCTTTCATATTCTATGTTCTTTTTTTTCATTTTCTTTTGTTCCCTTTCCATCTTTTTACAACTCTATTTAACGTTTTATAATGAATTTGCAATTATTTGGAGTAACTCATTTGCATAATTTTATATTTTTCATAAAAAAAGAGAATTTTGCAATTTTATTTTTTACAATTTATCTTTCAAATATGTGAAGCGTCTATCTTCTACGGTATTTTCTTTATCATCAAATCAATACATTATCACTTTTTACTATTTGCTCAAATACATCATTTATTGTATAACAATGTGATATTTATTCTAATTCCAAACAACATATTTTAGCTATATTTTATACTGCCTCTTTTGTATTAAATTTGCTTGTCATTTCATTCATACTTTTTATACTACACATCAATCCTAATAACCTTACTATAAAAAAATCACTTTCATTCTGTATTTTACATATGATTGATGTCTTAATATTGTATCTGTATTTATTAATTTAATAATAACTGATGTCAAAAACAAAATTATAATTATTGTTTTATTTTTCTCATATATTATCATTAACAATCCTCTACTATAATTTATATTATAATATATTTTTTATTTAATTAAAGAATTCAATTTTTAGAGTTTTAAATATATTATTACGGAAGCACGTTTTGTCTTTTTATATATCTTTTTTATAACAATTTCACAAACTTTATATTTTAAAAAATGGTACGTTGCTAAAATCAAAGATTTTACGCTCATATATGAAGATTCGATTTGCTTTTACTACATAAATCAAAAAAATTAATTTTGTCGTATAGTAAAGTTTAATGTTCTTTTTTATACAAAATAATCCACAGATAGTTATTTATCTGTGGATTATTTATTCGTTTTAATTTTTTACATGCTTATTTTTGAATCATATCTTTATATTCTTCTGATATTTTTTCTACACTTACTACTTTTCCCTCATTAGTTCTCATTAGTGTAACTCCTTGTGTTGATCTTCCAAGTATACTTATATCTTTTACTTCTAATCTTATAATTGTTCCTGTATCTGTTATTAACATTACATCATCGTTTTCATGAACTATTTTTATTCCTATAATTTCTCCTGTTTTAGGTGTTATTTTATATGTTATAACTCCCTTTCCCCCTCTTTCTTGTACTCTATATTCATCCAGTTCTGTCCTCTTTCCAAATCCATTTTCCGTAATTGCAAGTAGTGTTTCTTTTCCTCCAGCTAAAACTGATTCCATTCCAATTACATAGTCATCTTTACTAAGTCTTATGCCTATAACTCCTTGTGATACTCTTCCTATTGATCTTACATCTTTTTCATCAAAAGTAATACTCATTCCTTTTCTTGTTACTATTACTATATTATCTTCTCCATCAGTTAATTTTACATCAATTAACTCATCACCTTGTCTTAATGTAATAGCTTGTAAACCAGTTTTTCTATTGCTTATATATTCTGTTAAAACCGTTTTCTTTATTAAACCTTCTTTTGTTGAGAATAACAGGTACTTTCCTTCTGCAAAATTTTGTATTGGTATAATAACAGATATTTTTTCATCGGCATCTAGAGTTAATAGGTTAACTATAGCTGTTCCTCGTGCCGTTCTTCCTGCTTCAGGAATTTCATATCCTTTTAATTTATATAGTTTTCCTTTATTGCTAAAGAACAATATTGTATCATGAGTAGATGCAGTAAATATTTCTTTAACAAAGTCATCTTCTCTTGTTGCAATTCCTGTAATTCCTTTTCCTCCTCGTTTTTGACTTTTATAAGTATCTACAGGTGATCTTTTTATATATCCAAATCTAGTTAAAGCAATAACAGTTTGTTCTTCTTTTATTAAGTCTTCAACATCTATTTCTCCTTCCGCTGCAATAATTTTTGTTTTTCTTTCA
>CAYOBB010000054.1:0-6170 GCA_964402195.1 uncultured Clostridium sp.
TTGTTTGAGCTTTTGTTAAGCACATTTCAGATATAAAAGAAAATACATTTGTAAGATTTTGATATTCAGGATGTTCTTTATTGTCAAAAACAACACTCATAATCGCTCCTGCAATTACTGACATTTCGCCATCTCTCCAAATTTTCTCCATCTTTGTATCTTCAGTTCCAACTAAACTCTGAGTTATATCCCAAGCATATTCTTCAGCTTTTCTAAAATCGTTATTATTTACTGCATCAATAACAGGCTGTAAAAAGTTATATCTTGTACTTTTTGTAGGATTTTTAAAATCTAAAGTTATAACATCATAGCCTAAATTTTCTAAAAAATTTGAAGTATAATGAAAAATCTCAGCTTTAGGATCTGAAATTATCATCGATTCTCCTGCTAAACCTATATTTCCAACTGTTTGTAAAACAACACTTCTAGTTTTGCCACTTCTTGTAGCTCCTACAACTAAACTATGTATATTGTCATCAATATAATAAATTTTTTCTTCTTTTTTGTTCTTCTCATAACCTACAATAATTCCACCTGAATTAAAAGTAGTATTTGTATCACTTAAAGTATTACATTTAAAGGCTTTCCTAAATTCTTTCTTAGTAAGCCATCTAGCTGTTCCGTGTTGCCCTTGTCCCATTATTTCAGGAGTTCTTAATTTATCAGTAATACTAACAGTACCACTCTGAAAAACATTTTTATTTCCAAATCCGAAAAGCATAACTATTACAACTTCACAAAGTAAATATAAAAGAAAAAATAGTAGTAATAATTGCTTATCAACTACTATTTGTGAAAATTCTATTTTAGCCAATTTTGTATGAATTGTAGCACTTAAAATTATACTAAATGGAATATTCAATATTGATAAAAATGCTATAATTCCAATTTTCTTTTTATTCATTTTCTAACTCATCATCTCCTTGCTCTAAGTTGTTTTCTAATTCAAATTCAACAGTATATGCTTTTATTTGTTCTTCAGTTAAATCTTTAAAATCTTGATATTTTTCATCGTTTCCTGTAATTACAAAACTTCCTCTAATATTAAATCCGTCAAGTGTTCTATTTATAGGGAGTAATTTTTTGAAAGCATCCTCATCATATACAATAAGAACATCTTTATATTTTATTACTTCAATATTTTCATTTCCTACAATTCTTCTTAAAGTATTAAGTCTATTAGGAATTCTTTTTAATTCAGGATCTTTATCATTTTCAACTATGAGAACTAACATATTCTGTTTTTCAATAATTACCACCTCCTAAAGTTCCATATCATCTAATTCTTCTGTGCTATAATGCATCTCTATTGCCAGTTGCTTTTTAGCACTTTCATTTAATTCAGTTAAGGTGTTTGTATTTTCATTTTGTTTATTTCTGCTAAATTGTTCTATTATTTGTGCAAGGTTAGAGTGAATACTTGTATAAGTTTTCTTTTCGGTATTTACACCTTGAATAAATTTCTTAGACTTTTCTTTAAAATATTGCTCCATATTATCTCGTAAATATTTTTCATTATGTAGTTTTTTATCACTACATTTATAACCTTGTGGAGTAGTATATATAATGCTTAATTTTTCCTTGCTCCAATTCACTTTGTAGCCTAGCTCGTTCATTCCTCTAAAGAAATCATATTTATTCCTTGATTTCTCCATTACAGAGTCAATATCACTTTCTAATAGTTGTTTCCAACTAATGCCTTTAAGCCTTGCTCTATATTCGTTTATTTTTATATCTGAAACTTTTGATTTTTTATCTGTTATAGTAAGTCCATATTCTTTGCAAATTTGATTTGAATAATCTTTTACTTTTTGCAGGTCATATTTGCTTTGGTGGAATTTCAAGCCTGTTTCAAAATTCACAGAATTTATAACAATATGATTGTGTAGGTGCTTTCTATCAATATGTGTAGCAACTACAACTTGAAAGCCTTTAAAATATTCTGCCATCCTAAGTCCTATTTCGTGTGCCTGTCTGTATGTTAATTTATCATCAGGAGAAAAGGCTTGAACTAGATGTATTTTTTCTCTGCCTCCAATTTTTCTATACAAATTCTTAACTTCCATCATTTCTACATAAGCATTTTCAGGTATGCAATCTTTACCTGAAATTAGCTTTTTATCAGTTTTTTCTTCCTTGCATATATAATCTAAAGTCTTTTTTAAACTGACTTTGTTGTTAATAAATTTAATGATTGCCATAACTTTTGTAACTCCTTTTTTGTACCTTCTAACTCAACACAAGTAATAATTCTGCTATTTGCAAGTCTTGTTAATTGATTGATATTATTGCCAATTCTTCTAAGTTCGGTTATCATCTGAGGTAGTTCATTTATAACTACAATTTCATTATTAGTAGAACTCTTAATAATGAATTCAGAAATACTTAGATTTGCTTGTTTGCTTTTTAATGCAATAAGTGATTTTTCTTCAGGAGTTACTCTAATTTCAATTCTGTCTGTTTTTTTCAAAATTTCTCCTTCCTTGTGCTAATAAAACTTATGTGGTGTAACCACTCGATCAAAAAAAGGTACTTTTTGCTCCCTTTGTCAGTACAAAGGGGAATCTTGCTATACATTGCTGTCGCTCCTAAAGTAGTCATCTAATAATTTCTTAATTAAAATACTGAATTCTTTATCAGAATTAAATCGGTCTTTATATTCCTTAAAGATTTTCCTATCCAGTTTTCCTGTAAATTTTTCTACTTTGATTTTTTCATTTTTGATTATTTTTAAAACTATTTCATAAGTAATGTTTTTCTTCTTTAATCTAATTTTTTGAGCTTGAATAAGTGTTAATTTAACTTGTTCATCTTCTATAACCTGATTTACAATTTCTTGTTCTTCTTTATCTAAGTAAGATAATTCAACTCCTGCTTTTATAGGTATAATTTCTAAATTTACTTTTTCTTGCAAAGATTTTATAAGTTCTGTAAGTCTTATATATCTATAAATTTGAGCTGTACTTTCTGAATTCTCCTCAGGAGAATTTTCGTTATACTTATTGATATTACTTATGTTAGGGTTATTTTTTAATATCTCCATTTTCATTTTATAAGCATAGCCTTTTTCAACAGGAGGTATTTTATCTCTATTACAAAGGTTAGTATCTATCATAATTAGAGTTGCTTTATCATCATCACAATCCACTATTTGAGCAGGGATTGTGGATAAGTGTAGCTCTTTTGAACATTCTACTCTGTTATGTCCTGAAATAATTTCGTATTTATCATTATCAATTTTTCTTATAATAATAGGTACTAAAACCCCGTTTTCTTTAATACTTTCTAACACTTCTAACTTTTTACTTTCATCATACATAGAAAAAGGTTGCCTTTTTCTAAAAGCAACCAATTTATTTATTTCAATATTTATTATATTATTAGCATTTTCTATTTTATTTGTTTCAGCAATTATAGGCTTTTGTTGTGTTTTATCAACTACAAACTTTTTTCTTGCATCTTCAATACTCATAAACAGCCTCCTAAAGTTCCATATCAGATTCTATACTATTTGGCTTAGTATATAAATCGTAAACTTCATCATATTCTAAGTCATCTAGTTCTTCATCAGTAATAAATTCTTTATCTCCTAAAATATCTTTATTAGTAACTAATGCCCCTATATGATTTACAAGTACATTTCTTTCAACTGTATAACCTACTCCAAAATCAGCACTTCTTACATCATAATAAAATAAATTAGGATTTCTTTCTTCAGCAGGAGGCTTTTCACCTATCCATTGTAATTTTAAATCTTTCATTTCACATCTCCATTTCTTCCTCGTATTCAAGTTCTTTATTAAACTTTTCAATTTTATTTACTGCCTCAAACATATCTGTTTCAGAGTTTATTTGTAAATAGGGAATAGAGGACTTTAAGTTGTTATATACTGTAAATGAGCTAGTTTCAGGATCTGAAACTACTGCATAATAAGAAACATTTTTAGATTTTAAATCTCTGCTTGTTTCATTCCATACTAACTCATCATCAACTGAAATATTATCTTTAGAAAAATAAATTGTTTCTTCTAACTTTTTCAAAAAAGTAGGATTTCTAAATATATTTTCTTCAGGAAGTTCAGAATAGTTATTTACAATGTAATTATACAAATAGCTTTCATCAGAAAAGGCTTGTAGCATATCTAAATTTTTTTCTTTTATAAATAATCTTATATTTTTCAAATTAAGCCTCCAAAAAAATGAGTTAGATTTCTCTAACTCTATTCTAAACATTCTTTTATTAGTTTGATAGCATCTTTAAAGCCTGTTTGATAATATTTTTTCAAATTTGTAGATAATTGCATCATAACATCATCAACTACTAAATCTATTACTTTTGAAAGACTTTCAGCTAATTCTTTATTTTCAATTTGTTCAAGTAACAAATTAAGTTTTTCCTCATTTCCTGCTTTTCTAACTTTTTCAATCACTTCTTTTTCTTCAGCTGTTATATCGCATAAAACTTCTTGTTCTCTTTCAAAAAAAAATTCATCTAATAAGCTCATTTGATTATCTTTATCCATTTTTTTTGCCTCCTTAATATCATTATAAAATGATATTAGAAACAATCCCAAACCTTTTTTGAATTTTTTTACATTTCCATATCATCATCTTCTAATTCTTGTATTTCTTCGTTGGTTTCCTCAATATTTTTTTCTTTAAATTTTAATTCTTTTTTTAATCTTAAATTTTCTTCAAGTAATAGTGTTTTTTCAATAAATTTTGTATCTTCACTTTCATAGCTTTTGTCTATTGATTTTAATTTTTCCATACTTATATAATCATTCTCAACAACTATAATGTGATCTAATAATTGAATATTAAAAACCTTCAAGAATTGTTTAGTTATATTAGACAGGTTAATATCTCCTTTACTAGGCTTTAATGAATTAGAAGGATGATTATGTACTAATATAACTTTATCGTTTGCATTTAATAAAGCTGTTCTTAAAATATCTTTTGAATTTATGGATATTCCTTTTGAACTACCAACTCCAATTAAAATAATATTTCTTATTTCGTTAGCATTGTTCATTCCAATAAAAATCAAATGTTCTTGTATAGCATCTTTTATTTCCTGAATTTCCTCTAATTTATATACATCTTCTGCTGTTGTTACAATTACATTTCTAAAAAAATTTTTTTCAGGTTTTTTTTGAACTTCTACATTCATATATTAAAACTCCATTTCATCAGTTTCTTCAATTTCTTCTAATACTATTGTTCTGTCCTGTAAATCCTTTTTTATATCTTCAATTTGATTCTCCTCAACAGATTTAAAGCCTTCATTTTCAAAGTCATCTCCAACTACAAAACAATTTCCTGCAATATAATCATAGTCAAATTGTAGGTTAGGCTTTAAATTAGTTATTTTTCCTTCTTCATTACAAATAAGAAGTAAATTATCTTTATATGGTACAACTTCTATAAGTCCACCAACTAATTTTTGCTTTTCCTCTAAAGTATCATCTATTTCCATTACAACAGGATCTTTTCCAACTTCTTTATATACAATTTTTATTTTTTTATTTTCTATTTCTTCTTCGTAGCCTAGTTTCTCTTTGATTTCCTCTAAAGAATAATAGTGCAAATCAACTTCGTTAAGAGCTGTATTATCTAAATAGCCACTATCGTATAAATCCACATCATCATCACGACCGTAGCTTTCATAGTCAAAATAATCCGAAACATTGTGTTCATCAAGTATTTCTTGTAAGCCACTCCAACTAGCTTTTGACATTCCGTATTTTTCTTCATTTGATATAAAATCTGAATCTACTTCATAAGAGTAAAAAGGTATATCATTTTCTTGTAACATAACATTTATATCTTCTTCAATAGTATCTGTACTTAAAGAGTCTAAATAAGCCTCGACAGCCTCCATATTAGAAACTCTTTCTGAAGCAAGTGCTAATAAATTAAGCATCGTTAAGTTGCTATATTCATCAACTTTAATAGGTAGATCTGTTTCATAATCATTTATCATATATTCTTCATAGCATACACCATTTTCTGCAAGTGATTTTTGGACTTCCTCTTGTGTTAACTGAATTCCAACCTTTTCTCTTAAAAATGTATCTAATTCTTTCTTAGAAACAGGAAGATTAAGCCATTCTCCAACAAGTTCTCCTTCGTTGTATTTTCCTAAATTTCCAATCCATACATTAAGC
>CAYOBB010000055.1:0-6120 GCA_964402195.1 uncultured Clostridium sp.
TAAACAAGTACCCCCAATTAACTCTTCAGCAGTAGGAACATGAAGACAAGTATCACATTGGTCGCCCTTTGTCTCTTGTCCACATTCAGGACAAGTTATAGATATTTCCCTATCAGATAAAAATTTATTACATTTTTCGCAAAAAGTTTGAGGCTCTATTTTTTCATATATATACCCATTATCATATATTTTTTTAAATATTTCTTTTACTTTTTTCTTATGAAAATCACTATCTGTTTTAGAAAATAAATCATATGAAAAATTAAATTTTTCAAAAACTTGTCTAAATTCATTATCATAATGACTTGATATATCTCTAGGACTTTTTTCTTCCTTTTTAGCCCTTTCAGTAATAGGGGTTCCATGGCAGTCAGAACCTGAAACATACATAACATTATTACCTTTTAATCTATGATATCTTGCTAAAATATCTCCAGAAATCAAACCTGCAATATGTCCTAAATGAAGTGAACTATTTGCGTATGGCCATGCACCACCAATTAATACATTTTTTTTACTCATTTTGTACTCCTTTTTAAATCTTGTCCCAGAACCATGAAATTCCATCATCTATAGATTTTACTCCATCTTCTTTTGACTTAATATTATCTACCCATAAATAAGATATAAAAGAAATTAGTAACATAGAAAAATCAATAGCTAAAGAGAAATACAAACTTTGTTCTATATCAATATCTACCTTTCCTATACTCGCGAAATGTATTAAAAGCATTACTATATTTATTATTAAAATTCCGAGCATCACATAAGGATTCTTTAATTTTTTTGAAACAGCTACACATATTAGTAAAATAGCTAAGGTTGGTAATAAAACCATTGGATTTGTTAAATCAAACATTTCTTCTTTTCTCCTTTATTTATTTTATTTTTTTAATTAGGAAAATCTAATTTTCCTAATTATTTGAAACAGGTCTGTGGGTATTTTCATGTTCTATATCCATTTCTTCTAAAAATTCTTTTTCATCTAAATTTAACTTAGATAAAATATCTGTTCTTTTATTGTATAATACACTTAATTCATCATCTTTATCTTCTTCGCTATCAAGTATTTTATCTATTTCTTCCTCAGTTTCTAATAATTTCTGCTCTAACTTATATCTTTCCATTAAATAATCTTTATACAGATAATTATTTTGAATTTGTACGTTTTCTTTTTTTTCTTCAACCTCTTTTACATATACCTTTTCTTCTTTCCCATTTACTATAACTTTTCTTGGATATTTATCATTTAAATCTTTTACTCTTTCGAATTCATAACCATTATCTCTATTTTCCATCATATCCATCTGAGATTTATCGTTTACTCCTACATACAATAAACTATTTCCTTCCCCAGTGTCTCCTCTACCTTTTATCTGAAAAATATTATAACGTTCTTGAATTCTAGTTTTTCCAGTCCTTACATCTCCAACGTTTAGGTCACTTGTTTTATCAAATTGACTAGCAATGCTTGGAAATAATTCTTTTGAAACAGGAGTGACTTCATATCCCTTTAATTCTGTATATTTACCATCTTGTCTTTCTTCTAATAATTTAAATTTATTATTTGTTAATCTTACAAGGTTAACACGTGCTCCATGTTCAATAGTAGTATCAAATAATTTAGAACCAGCATATCTATCATTAATCCTAACAATATTTAAAATATTATCTGGCTCTTCCCCTATTGAATTTGCAATTTCAACTTTTTCTTTATCCTCTTCTTTTTCTATAGTATATTTATCATTTATTTTTAACTCATTATCACTTAATTTCTCAAGACATATATCTTTTGTTTGAGTCAACTTGAGTAGAGAAGCTTTATCATAAATTGCCAAACTTTTTTCAAGTTTTTCTGCAAGTTCTATTTCTTCTTTTTCATTAATTGTAACAAGTTCCTCTAATTCCTTTTTACTAAGTTTCTTGTTGTCTATTTCACTTAAAATTTTTATCATCTCTTTATGTTCACTATTTTTTATCTTTACAACTTCAACATCTTTTATATCAAGACCTTCAATAAGTTCAAAATTTTTAAAACTTCCTAAATCCTGAATAAGTTCATACCCATCTGGAAGATTATTAGCATATTCAATTAACATTTCTTCTTTTTCTAAATTTTTCTTAATTGACATTAAAAAATCCTTTTTTAATTTTTTTCCCATAACTCCCCCAAAATTATCCTAATCTTTTTTCTATCATTTTTGCTAACTCTTCTGCTTTTTCTTTAATTAGTTTTTGATTCTCTCCTTCTATCATTACTCTCACTAAGGGCTCAGTTCCAGATGGACGAATTAAAATCCTTCCATTTTCTGAAAATTCTTCTTCTAAATTTCTTATTTTTTCTACAATTTCACTATCCTTTTCATAATCCATCTTTTTATCTGAATTTACTTTAGCATTAACTAATACTTGAGGATAAATAGAAATAATATTTGCCAATTCAGAAACACTTTTACTATTTTCTAACATTATTTGTATAAGCATTAAAGAAGTCATTATTCCATCTCCAGTAGGATTATAATCTAAAAATATTATATGTCCAGATTGTTCTCCACCTAAAGAATATCCCTCTTGTAACATTTCTTCTAAAACATATCTATCTCCAACTTTTGTTTGTTTTAATTCTAAATCATTTTCTTTGGCAAACTTCTTTAGCCCTAAATTACTCATAACAGTAGCAACAAGAGAATCTTTATTAAGTTTTCCTTCTTCTTTTAAATATTTTGAAACAATGGCAAGCATAATATCCCCATCAATTTCATTACCATTTTCATCAACAGCAAGACATCTATCACCATCTCCATCATAAGCAATTCCAAGAGAATAATTTCCATCTTTCACTTTTTCTTTCAAACCATCTAAATGAGTAGACCCACAATTATCATTTATATTAATACCATTAGGATTATTATTTATTATATCATGAGATATTCCAAGTCTTGAAAAAATTTTATCTGCAACTTTGTATGTAGCTCCATTAGCAGTATCAATCAACACTTTGAACTCTTCTTTATTATTTTTAGATATTTTGTCATGAAATATACCTACAATAAAATCAACATAATCGTTACATAAATCTTCTCTATTTTCAGAAATACCTATATTTTCTCCAACCGCTGTTAATGTAGATAATTTATCTGAATCCATCAATTCTTCAATTTCTTCTTCTAGGTTATCTGGTATTTTCATACCTTTATTACTAAAATACTTAACCCCATTAAACTCAAATGTATTGTGAGAAGCAGAAATAACAACACTTGCATCTGCTTTATATTTCTTTGTTAAATATGCCACTGCAGGTGTTGGTATAACTCCTAAATTTTTTACATGAGCACCATAACTTAAAAATCCAGCTGTCATAGAACTTTCAATTAATGTACCAGATAATCTTGTATCTCTACCTATTAAAATTATAGGAGCATGAGATGTATGTTTTGATAAAACATATGCTCCAGCTTTTGCTACTCTAAAAACCAAATCAGGTGTTAATTCAGTATTTGCAATTCTTCTAATTCCATCTGTTCCAAAATATTTTCTCATAAAGTCCTCCTCTTAAAAAGATTAATTATTTCTTGACTTTAAATCTAAGATTCTTTTCTCATTTTTTATAGTATCAACTAAAATTTGTAACATTAAAATGATTATCATAACATCAACTACATAATTATTCATTGGTATTCTACATAAACCAATTATACTAACTAAAAATAATTGTAATACAATAATTCTAATAAGTAGTCCTAAAGGTTCTTTTATAAATGCTTTTTTTCTTAATTTATGATAACGAATTCCAAAATAAATTAGTATTAATATTAACGAAAGTATAATTGAAAATATATATGGCTTTATGAAATCAAATAAATTAATTTTGTCAATATCTGAAATTTTCACATCTTCATTAGCAGAATTCAATTCATCACTAGTATACTCTAATCCATACCTATCTTTAATTTCTTCAATTTTAGCATTTATCTCATCATCTGACATGCTTGATACATCAGAAATATTCATTTCATCCATTATTAAAGGTAGCTTTATATCTTTAAGTTCAAAATCTTTCCCATATTTCTCATTAATTTTTCCTAATAAATTAGAAATTTCTTCATCACTTATATCTTTAGCATCTATAACTACGGAAGTTCCAAACAATGTTGATTTTCTAACAATGGATTTTGATTTAATACTTTCTTTTACAATCTTTCTCATCTCAGAAATATTGAAACCATTATCTAAAACGATCTCTATTCTTTGATGTTTAGAAAAATCTATACTATAATTAAATCCTTTTACTACTATAACAATAGCTCCTAAAATAATTGCAACTAACATTAAGATATACAATATTTTATTTTTCATCTATTTCTCAGCTCCTTTTTCTTTTTCTTTATCGCAACAATCTAATAAATATTTTGAAAATATCAAATTATAAATTAAAGTTACTAAAAATCCCCAGAATAATACCATGCCAATAGATTTTAATTGAATAGTATTTGAAAAGTTAAATACTATCATAAAAATAATTAATGGAATTGTGTTTAACAAAAATCTTCCAGCAGCTGATAAATATCTATTTTCTTCTTTTCTAATCATTAATAATATAAAGTAATAATTTAATAATATTGAAGCCAAAATTGCAATAAGTCCTGTTAATGTAAGAGTAACACCAGCAAACCTAATTAAAAGTAATAATGTTGCTATATAGCCTATTTGTAATAATAGTGAATAAACACCAGCTTTTTTATATTTTAATATTAAAGCTATACCTATAACGGCTACAACTATAATAAATATAATTATAGTTGTTTTTATCAAATCAATCTTACTATCTTTTTCTATATACGAACCTGTATCTAAAGTATAAACAATAGGTAACTTACCACCATTTATAGAATTTTGTAACATCACACACTGTTTATAATATTCATTAATTAGTTCATCATCAGACACACTTTGATATAAAGGAATAGCTAAATAAGTATAATTTCCATCCACTGAAAAATAAGTCTTATATTTATCTTCATCGTCTATTCTTATTGTAATTGACTTAATTTCAGACTCTCCCTCTTCATCAATAGTTTCTACATAAGTTTTACTAATTTCACCTAATTTTTCTAATCCTTGTTTATTAAAATCTAGCTGAATACCTAAATCTAAAGCATTTGAAGTAGTATCTGTAGTAGAGGTTGAGCTTGATTGTGTATAATACGCTGTAACAGATTTTATATAAGAGTTGTCCATCAAGACTTCATCAGTATCTGAATCTACTATCTCTATTTTTCCTTGATTAATTATTAAATCAATAGCAGTATCTGAAGTTTCATCATATGGAACTTCAACTTGAATTTTTCCATTTTCTTGATTTAGACGAATACTATAATCAGTTATTCCCATAGCTTTAAATCTTTTTTGAATTATTGACTTTGACTTTTTATAATTATCAGCAGTTAAAACAGATTCATCATTTACAGGAACTTCCTGTGTAGTTTCTTCTTCTGAAGAAGTATCTGTATCTTCACTTTCCTGTTGGGTAGTAGTATCTGTACTTTCTAAAGTTTCTCCTTCACTTGTAACAGTCTGATCTACCTCAACAGAGTCGTCTACTGCTTCTTCTGTAGATTCTTCATCAGTTGAATCCTCTTCTGAATCATCAGAATCCACATCTACCTCTTTAGTAGATTCATCTACATTAAATGAGAAAACTCTAATGCCAGTTAGATCTCTTGATAAAGAATACTCTGGTAATATATTTTCCCAATCATTCATGTTGTGTCTTAAAATTCCAAAAAATGAAACACATGATAATAACAATATAATTACTACAATTGTTAAAATTCTAATTGCTTTATTTGATTTCAATTTCTTTTACCCCCTATAATAGATTTGTATCATTAATAACAAGTTCAAACCATAATCCTAAATATTTTGCAGCATATTTACTCATCATCGTACGATCCATAAATATTTCAAAATAATCCAACACTGGACAAACTTTTGTATCTATAGTCAAATCTAATTTAATCTTTCTAGATTCTTTTTCTATCTCTAGCTTTGCATCTGTTACCGCATAATTAACTTTATCATGTTTGTCAAACAATGACATATTAGTTTTAGAAACCCTGC
>CAYOBB010000056.1:0-2552 GCA_964402195.1 uncultured Clostridium sp.
CGCATTGTACGTCTGCCTTGCAGGCAATGAGGTAATTCTCTAATTTTGCAAAATCACATAAAACATGATATAATAAATACATAAGTTTTAATAAGATAATTTACCCATTAGAAAAAGTATTTTTTTATAACTAATAAATGAGATGAATTTTAAAATTCATCTCATTTAATGTTTACTTTCAATTTTCAACAAAACTTTTCTCTTTTTTGTTTTTCTTTTTTACTTTCTCAGTAGGAACTAAAGCTGTATTATTATCAAATTCATTTGTAAGAGATATACCTTCATTTTCTAATAATTTAGAAAGTTTAAAAGATACAACATTTAATTTTTTTAATATTTTCATTTCTAGGTAAGCCTGCTGTATTTTAAATTCTAAGCTACTAGTAAGAATAAAACCAATTATAAATATTATAACAGCAGTAGCAATCATCACAATATTTCCTATACGTTGCTCTAGCCTAACTATATCAGTTAAAAACTCGCTAACTACAAAAGCACCAACCAATCCTAAAATAACAAATGAAAAAATAAAAATATACCTACGTATTCTCATAAATATAATAGTTCTTTTTAACGTTTTCTCTCTATACATATTTTTTCTCCCCCAATAATATAAATTAATCTTACTCCATTTTAAAGATAACGTCAATATATAAGTTCTAAAAAAATTTTTTTTGAATATATATATTATAGTAAAAGGAGAAAGTTTTTAAAATGGACATACTAAAATATTTTAGTAATAATATACAAAGTATTTTATCTGAATCTTTAAAACAAGAAACATTTGAATATATAGAAGAAATAAGACTACGTGCTAATCAAAAAATAATAATAAAAATAGTAAATCAAGAATTGATTTTAGATTATATAGTAAAAACAGAAGATTTACTAAAAACAATAGAAAAAATAACAGAAAATTCTATATATACATATCAAAACCAAATTTGTAATGGATTTATAACAGTAAAAGGTGGACATAGAGTAGGAATAACAGGAAATGTAGCAATAGAAAATAATCGAGTGGTTAATATAGTTTATGTATATAGTTTAAATTTTAGAATAGCAAGACAAGTAAAAAATTGTAGCTTATTTTTATTAAATCATTTATATAAAAAAAATAAATCAATATATAACACATTAATACTAGGAGCACCAGGAAGTGGGAAAACGACAGTACTTAGAGATATCATAAGAAATATCAGTAATGGAAACAGCCAAAAAGAAGGGTTAACAGTTGGATTAATAGATGAGAGATCTGAAATTTCAGCAATGTATAAAGGAATTCCTCAAACAGATTTAGGATGTAGAACAGATGTATTAGAAAATATACCAAAAGTATTAGGAATAAAAATGATGATAAGGTCAATGGCTCCTAAAATTATTGCTGTAGATGAGATTGGAGGATGCGATGAAGCTGAAAGTATAAATTATGCAATGTGTTCAGGTGTAAAAGGAATATTTACAGCTCATGGAGAAAGTTTAAGAGATTTGAAATCTAATCCAGAATTAAAAAAGCTTATTGATAAAAAAATTATAGAAAAAATATTAGTATTGTCAAACGAAGTAAGGGGAAGGTTATCAAAAAGTTATTATTTAGATAAAAATAATTGTGAATATAGAGAATATTAGGAGGAGAGATAATGATTCTACTAAAGATAGTATTATCAATTTTTATAGTAATTTGTGCAACTAATATAGGTATTTTAATTTCTAAAAAATATTTATACAGGTTACAAGAACTAGATGAGATAAAAGACTGTTTTAATATAATGGAGACAAAAATAAGATTTACATATGAACCAATTAGTGAAATTTTTAGAGAGATTTCTGAAGTATCAAGTCCGGAGATAAAGAAAATGTTTAATAATATTATAGAAAATATAGAAAAGCTTGGAGCAAAAGAAGGTTGGGAAAAAGGAATAAAAGAAGTAGATATGAGTATTACAAAAGAAGATAAAGAAATATTAAAAGGATTTGGAAAAATGCTTGGAAAAACTGATAAAGATGGACAACTAAGTGAAATCAATCTTATTATTTCGTTAATAGATAGGCAAATAAAACAAGCAGAAGCAGAAAGAGATAAAAATGAAAAATTTTATAAAAAAATGGGACTTATAGCGGGACTTGGGATTGTAATTATTTTGATTTAATAACAAAAATAAATGAGTTCCACTTAAGTATATTTAATCGCTTGTCCTTGCTGTCGCAGCCTAATATTTTAAATTTTACGAAGGCTACTTCAATTGCACTAAAGCTTTCAGCTTTCGTTTAGTCTCTGCGCGGACAAACTCTTAAATGGAACTATGATACTGTTAACTAATTAAATAGGAGAGTATTTATGGATATTAATTTATTATTTAAAATCGCAGCGATAGGAATACTTGTTGCGGTACTTAATCAAGTTTTAATAAGAGCAGGGAGAGAAGATCAAGCAATGATGACAACTCTAGCTGGAATTGTAATAGTACTTTCAATAGTAATAAATGAAATAAGTGAGTTATTTACAAGTGTAAGAACAATATTTAATTTATAGGGAGATGTTTCTACTTATT
>CAYOBB010000056.1:2652-6082 GCA_964402195.1 uncultured Clostridium sp.
TATTATTTATTTCAAATCTTATTTTGTAAAATGGAGAAAACTATGGAGATTATAAAAATTATTCGGAGTAGGATTTATTGCTCTTATAATAATTATAATATTAAAACAATATAAACCAGAATTTGTAATTTATGTATCTATATTGGCTGGAGCTATTATTTTTTTCTTAGTAATAGACAAGCTCAAAAGTATTATAGATTTATTTGTTAATTTATCTAGTAAAGCAGGAGCAAATACAGGTTTTATAACCTTATTAATAAAAATAACAGGAATTGCGATTATTACTGAATTTGCTGTTAGTATATGTAAAGACAGTGGAGAAAGTGCAATTGCATCAAAAATAGATTTAGGAGGTAAAATATTGATAATTGGTACGTCTATACCTATTATTACTGCACTATTAGAAACATTAATTGCCATACTTCCTTAAAAAAAGAAGGATGCTCATGAAAAAAATAATTTTAATTTTCTTTATATTAATTATAAATTGTAACTTTAGTATAGCTTCAAATGAAGATGTTATAAATTCTCAAAAAGATGCATTAGGTATTAATGATTTTTTAAAATCGGCTAAAGAATATACTTCAGATGAATTTGACGATATTGATTATAGTAAACTTTTTTCTGATTCGGTTTCAGGAAACACTAATACAAAATTCATTTTATCAAAAGGATGGAATATTTTAGGAAGCGAAATTAAAAGTGCAATTAATATGTTAGGAACAATTTTAGTAATTATAGTAATACATAGTATATTAAAAAGTATAACAGAAAGCTTAGGAAATGAAGATACAGGAAAAATCGCTTATTTTATACAATTCATATTGATAGTAGTAATACTTATGAAATCATATAGTGAAGTTTTAGAAAGTATAAAAGATACAATTACACTACTTACTGATTTTTCATATATACTAATACCGCTTCTGATTTCTATTATAACAGCAACAGGAAACATAGTATCAGGGAATATCTTGCAACCTGTAATACTCTTTTCAATTACTTTTATAGGAAAATTTATTTTAAATATAGTATTTCCTGTTTTGATAGTTTCAACAGTTTTAGGAATAATATCTAATCTTTCAGATAAAATTGGAGTAGAAAAATTATCAAAATACTTTAAATCTACTATAATATGGGTATTATGTATTATTCTAACAATATTTACTGGAGTTTTATCATTGGAGACAAGTTTAAGTAGTGGTGTTGATCAAGTAAGTGTAAAAACTACAAAAGCAGCAGTTTCGAGTTTTGTTCCTGTTGTAGGAAAAATATTAGGAGATACTGTAGAAACAGTTTTAGGATGTGCGGGCATTCTAAAAAACGCTATTGGATTTATAGGTGTAATAGGAATAATAGGTATATGTATTCTTCCAGTCATACGAGTTGGAGTATTAACAATAACATATTATTTAGCAAGTGGTCTTTGCGAAGTAATAGCTGATAAAAAAATTGTAAATGTTTTAGAACAAATGGGTGATACTTTTAAAATATTATTCTCTATACTTGCAACTATTAGTTTAATGATGATTATAGGAATTACTATTATGATGAAAATTAGCATTGGAACATAATGCTTTGATAAAATATTAATCTCTATTTAACTTAATCTGTAAAGGAGAAAAAATGGTAGAATTTATCACTTCATGGGCTGAGCAGATAATTGTTGCTTTAATAATTGTTATAATTTTTGAGCTAATAATACCAGAAGGTAAAAATAAAAAATATATAAAGCTAGTAATGGGATTATTTATACTATATTCAATAATAAGCCCAATTTCAGGAAACAAAATAAAAAATATAAATATTAATAATATATTAGAAGAGAGTAATGTTGAAATGACATCTAATAACGATATTTCAAATTTAGTTGTAGATAGTAATATTGAAAAAATGTATGAAGAAAATGTTATATCTAGTATAGAAGATACGTTAAAAGAAAAGGGGTATAGTGCTAAAAATATAAAATTAAAAATAAATTATGAGGAGGGAGATAATTATGGAATTATTGAAAGTGTTGAAATGCAAATATTAACTGGAAAAACGAGTGAAAATAAAAATATAAAAATTGAAGAAGTAAATATTAATAATTCTAATAATGAACAAAGTAATATTACTGATGAAGAACTAGAAGAAATAAAGAAGCTGATTGGTGACACATACAGTGTTAAATATGAAAATATAATAATAGGTAGGTAAAGCTTATGATAAAAGAAAAAATTGATAAGATGAAATCTCTTATTGTAAAAAAAGATGACAAACAAAAAAGAAAAATTGAAAATTTAGTTTTCTTTTTGATATTGTTAGTAATTACATTAGTAGTAATAAACTTTATATTCAAGGATGATAAAAACACACCTACTTCTAGTAATAAAGAATTAGTTTTAGAAAATCAAGATACAGAAAGTGTAACATCTCAAACTAATTTAGAAGAAGAGTTAAAAGTAAGTTTATCTAAAATAAAAGGTGTAGGAGAAGTAGAAGTTTTAATTACATATAGTGAAAGTAGTAAAATAACTCCAATGTATAATGAAACATCTAGTCAAAGCATTACTGAAGAAAGCGATAGTACTGGGGGAACAAGAAAAATAGAAAGCTATGATTCGAATAAAGAAGTCATATCAGATTCAAATTCAGAACCAATAACGGAAAAAGTAACAATGCCAAAGATAGAAGGTGCGGTTATAATTGCTAAAGGAGCCGAGAATACTACAGTAAAAAATAATATAATAAGTGCTGTAGAAGCAGCAACTGGGCTTTCAAGTCATAAAATTCAAGTTTTCGAAATGCAATAGAGACATATATAGATGTAGTTTGATTACTACATTAATAAAATTTAAAAAGGAGAAAATTATGAGAGTTATAAAGAAAAATCAAATCATTGTTGTTTTAATTTCATTTTGTTTAATAATAGTAGGATATTTAAATTATAGTAATAGTAATGAGAAAAGTAATAATACAGTTGTAGGTGATATTAGAAATTATACAGAAGGTATGGGAGATGCAAAATTAGTTAGTACTACATCAGTTGATAGAATAGAAGAAAATGAAGTTTCTGACAAAGTAGTAGAAGAAGATACAGCAGAAAGTGAAAATATTACATATATAGAAGAAGACTACTTTACAGAAAGTAAATTAGAAAGAAATAATATTTATTCACAAACAATTGAAGTATATGAAAATATGTTAGAAAGTTCATCAATAACAAATGAACAGAAATCAATAGCACAGAATGAAATCCAAAAAATAACTTCTATAAAAAATACTATTTTAATTGCAGAAAATTTAATAAAAATAAAAGGATTTGAAGAGGTTGTGGTATTTGAAAATGGAGGAAATGTAAGTGTTATAGTAAAGTCAGATGTACTTTTACCAGAACAAGTTGCTCAAATTCAAAATATTATATCTAGAGAATTTAATATAGAAACAG